>NZ_JBJIAK010000030.1:0-73249 GCF_045310915.1 Mycobacterium sp. SMC-17
CAACCCAGTAGGGCGTCAGTCAGTGCCAGAGCCACGACCCGCGCGGTAACGCTCTTCCATCATCAATGTCGGTGCCCGCCTCTACCCTGGTACTCATGGCCTTCGCGACCGAATACCCCGTCCTCGCGCACTCGGAATACCGGCCGGTCGACGCCATGGTGCGGGCCGGCGGGCGCTTCGAAGTGGTCAGTCAGTACGAACCGGCGGGTGACCAGCCGGCAGCCATCGACGAACTCGAGCGCCGGATCTCCGCCGGCGAGCGCGACGTGGTGCTGCTCGGTGCCACCGGCACCGGCAAGTCCGCGACCACCGCCTGGCTCATCGAGCGGCTGCAGCGCCCCACCCTGGTGATGGCGCCCAACAAGACGCTGGCCGCCCAGCTCGCCAACGAGCTGCGGGAGATGTTGCCGCACAACGCCGTCGAGTACTTCGTCTCGTACTACGACTACTACCAGCCCGAGGCGTACATCGCCCAGACCGACACCTACATCGAGAAGGACAGCTCGATCAACGACGACGTCGAGCGGCTGCGGCACTCGGCGACGTCGAGCCTGCTGTCACGCCGCGACGTCGTGGTGGTGGCCTCGGTGTCCTGCATCTACGGCCTGGGTACCCCGCAGTCGTACATGGACCGCTCCGTCGAGCTCAAGGTCGGCGACGACGTGCCGCGCGACGGGCTGCTGCGCCTGCTGGTCGACATCCAGTACAACCGCAACGACGTGGCGTTCACCCGCGGCTCGTTCCGGGTGCGCGGCGACACCGTCGAGATCATCCCGTCCTACGAGGAACTGGCGGTGCGCATCGAGTTCTTCGGTGACGAGGTCGAGGCGCTCTACTACCTGCACCCGCTGACCGGCGACGTGGTGCGCAAGGTCGACTCGTTGCGCATCTTCCCGGCCACCCACTATGTGGCGGGTCCCGAGCGCATGGCCATGGCCATCTCGACCATCGAGCAGGAGCTGGAGGAGCGGCTCGCCCAGCTGGAAGGCCAGGGCAAGCTGCTGGAGGCGCAGCGGCTGCGGATGCGCACCAACTACGACGTCGAGATGATGAAGCAGGTCGGGTTCTGCTCGGGCATCGAGAACTACTCGCGGCACATCGACGGCCGTGCCGCCGGTTCGGCACCGGCGACGCTGCTGGACTACTTCCCCGAGGACTTCCTGCTGGTCATCGACGAATCCCACGTGACGGTGCCGCAGATCGGCGCCATGTACGAGGGCGACATGTCCCGCAAGCGCAACCTCGTCGACTTCGGGTTCCGGTTGCCGTCGGCAGTCGACAACCGGCCGCTGACCTGGGAGGAGTTCGCCGACCGCATCGGTCAGACGGTCTACCTGTCGGCGACGCCCGGTTCCTACGAGATGGCGCAGTCCGGCGGCGAGTTCGTCGAGCAGGTCATCCGGCCCACGGGCCTGGTCGACCCCCAGATCGTCGTCAAACCGACCAAGGGCCAGATCGACGACCTCATCGGGGAAATCCGCAAACGCACCGAGCGCGACGAGCGCGTGCTGGTCACCACGCTGACCAAGAAGATGGCCGAGGACCTCACCGACTATCTGCTGGAAACCGGCATCAGGGTGCGCTACCTGCACTCCGAGGTCGACACGCTGCGCCGCGTGGAGCTGCTACGCCAGTTGCGGCTCGGTGACTACGACGTCCTGGTCGGCATCAACCTGCTGCGTGAGGGCCTGGACCTGCCCGAGGTGTCGCTGGTGGCGATCCTCGACGCCGACAAAGAGGGCTTCCTGCGCTCGACGCGAAGCCTGATCCAGACCATCGGTCGCGCGGCGCGCAACGTGTCCGGCGAGGTGCACATGTACGCCGACAAGATCACCGACTCCATGCAGGCGGCCATCGAGGAGACCGAGCGTCGCCGCGCCAAGCAGATCGCCTACAACGAGGAGAATGGGATCGACCCGCAGCCGCTGCGGAAGAAGATCGCCGACATCCTCGACCAGGTGTACCGCGAGGCCGCTGATACGGAGGATGCCACCGAGTCCGTTCCGGTTGGCGGTTCGGGCCGCAATGCCTCCCGCGGTCGCCGGGCACAGGGCGAGCCGGGGCGCGCGGTCAGCGCCGGCATCGTCGAGGGCCGCGACACGGCGAACATGCCGCGTGCCGAGTTGGCGGACCTGATCAAGGACCTCACCGCGCAGATGATGAACGCGGCCCGGGACCTGCAGTTCGAGCTCGCCGCCCGCATTCGTGACGAGGTGGCCGACTTGAAGAAGGAGCTGCGCGGGATGGATGCGGCCGGGTTGAAATGAGCGGTCCTTGACCTCAACCGCGGTTGAGCCCCTAGCGTCGCGGACGTGACCGACATGCGCGCCGAGACCGTGACGATCGGCAGCTGGCGGGAACTGCTGGGTCCCAGGTATCTGGGTGCGTCGACGGTGCTGGCCGGCGGCGTCGCGCTGTACGCGACCAACGAGTTCTTGACCATCAGCCTGCTGCCCAGTGCCGTCAACGACATCGGCGGCGGGCGGCTGTACGCGTGGGTCACGACGGTGTACCTGGTGGCATCGGTGATGGCGGCAACGACCGTCAGCGGCATGGTGGCCCGGTTCGGCCCGCGGCGTTCATATCTGTTGGGGTTCAGCGTTTTCGCGCTCGGCAGCTTCATGTGCGCGCTGGCGCCGACCATGGAGGTGATGCTCGCCGGCCGAGTGGTGCAGGGCGCCGCCGGTGGCATGCTGGCCGGGCTGGGGTATGCCGTGATCAATACGGCTCTGCCGCAATCGCTTTGGCCCAAGGCGTCGGCCCTGGTGTCGGCGATGTGGGGCGTCGGGACGCTGCTCGGGCCCTCGTCCGGTGGCTTGTTCGCGCAATTGGGCGTGTGGCGCTGGGCGTTCGGCGCGCTGGCGATCCTCACCGTCGCGGTGATGGTCCTGGTGCCGTTGAGCCTGCCGGGCCGGTCAGGGGACCGCGTGCACGAGCCGCTGCGGATTCCGTTGTGGTCATTGGTGATTCTCGGCTCCGCGGCCATGGCGATCAGCGTCGCGGGCATCCAGCGCAGCGTGCCGGTGATGGTGGCGCTGCTGGCCGCCGGTGTGGCGCTGGTCGGGGTCTTCATCGTCGTCGATCAGCGGATGCCGGTGAGCGTGCTGCCGCGGACCGCCTACGGGCCCGGCCCGTTCAAATGGATCTATGTGACCCTGGGCGTACTGATGGCGGCCACCATGGCCGATATGTACGTGCCGCTGTACGGGCAGCGGCTGGCGGGTCTGGTCCCGTTGACGGCGGGCTTTCTCGCGGTGGCGCTGAGCGTCGGGTGGACGGTCAGCGAGATCGTCAGTGCCTCTGTCACGGCGCCTGCCCGGGTGGTGCGCATCGTGGCGGTGGCGCCACTGGTGATGGCGATCGGTCTGGGCGCCGCGGCGCTGAGCCAGGTCGACGGGGCATCGCCGGCCGTGGTTGCGGTCTGGGCGTTCTCGCTGCTGATCACCGGCATCGGCGTCGGCATGGCATGGCCGCACCTGTCGGTGTGGGCGATGGGCCGAGTCGACGACCCCGCGCAGGGCACGGTGGCCGCGGCGGCGATCAACACGGTGCAGCTGATCTGTGGGGCGTTCGGCGCGGGGCTGGCGGGCATCGTGGTCAACACGGTCGATCGACCCGACGCGGTAGGGGCCAGCTGGTTGTTCGCCGTCTTCGCCGGACTGGCGGTGCTCGGCTGCGTGGCATCCTTCCGCGCAGGCAAGGGCGTGGGGTAGTCGCGTTCGACGACTACGGTTCGGGCGTCGGTACAGTCGGGTTCGTGTCAATCCTCGCTAAGCCCGTCGTCGCGGATGCCGTCGCGCGACTGTTCTCGTCGACCATCAATCCGGCGCCGAAGCCGGGCGTCCGATTTCCTGAAATCGTCGGCAGCACAACGTCGGCGGTGATTCCGACGCGGCACGGTGACACGGCGGCGACGGTGTACTGGCCCACGTCGGACCGCGTTCCGGCAGGCGTCTACGTCAACGTCCATGGTGGCGGTTTCGTCGTCGGCCACCGTGAACAGGACGACCCTTGGTGCCGATTTCTGGCCGCGCACGCGAATGTCGTTGTGGTGAACACCGATTACGTGCTGGCCCCGGGGCACCGGTTTCCGGCCCCCGTCGAGCAGGTGTATGACGTTCTCGTCTGGGCCGCCGCTGCCGAACGTGAATGGGATGGCAACAAGCTCTGCGTCGGTGGTCAGAGCGCCGGCGGCAGTCTGTCCGCGGCTGCGGCTCGGTTGGCCTTGGAACAGGGCGGACCCGAAATCAGGCTGCAGATGTTGCACTATGCGCCACTGGATTTGGTGACGGCGAGCAAGGACAAGCGGTCCACGCTGGGCGACAAGGCCGTGATGCGGCCGTGGATGAGCGAGGTGTTCGACACCGCGTACATCCCGGACCCTGCACAGCGCCGTGATCGGCTGGCCTCACCGGCATGGGGCGACAACGCCGACGACATCAAGGGCATCGCCCCCGCACTGATCGTCGCCGCTGAGTACGACCGGCTGCGCGACGAGGCCTGGCAATATGCCCAGAAGCTGGATGCCGTGGGGGCTTTGGCGCAGTACCACGAGGTACCCGGCGTCGACCACGGCTACAACATCATGAGCAACGCAACGGACGTCACGCGCGGCGTGTACGACATGATCGCCGGGCACGTCAGTCGGGCGATCGCGGACTGACCTAGTCGGGGTCTTCCTCCAGTTGGCGTACTCCCGCCACACCGTCGATCAGGGCCAGGACGGACGCAGCTCGCAGCACTCCTGCGCCGCCGAGCGTCAGCTGGACGCCGACGTGACCTGGCGGGGCGCCGATCGGCTCGCCGGCCGGATCGGTCTCGAGGTCGGTGATCTGCCAGTCGCGCCGGCCGCACGCCTGCAACACATCCCGTAGAACACCGCGGTCGTCGGCGTACGTGATGTGGAGGCGGACCGACCCGCCCAATCGCGAAGCCAGCCGTCGCGCCAGTGGCATGAACCCGATGATGATCAGCAGGTGCATCCCGGTCATCACGGTGGCCAGCAGGAGTAGTCCGGCGCCGGCCGCCATGCCGATCGCCGCCGATTCCCAGACCGAGGCGGCGGTGGTCAGCCCGTGCACCGAACCCCGGCGCACGATGATGATGCCCGCGCCGAGGAACCCGATGCCCGAGACGATCTGGGCCGCGACACGTGACGGGTCGACGACCACCAGACCTGGCGTCAGCACGTCGCCGAACCCGTACTTGCTCACCAACATGATCAGCGCCGCTGCGGTGCCGACGATGGTCTGCGTGCGCAGCCCGGCACTCTTGCCCTGGATTTCCCGTTCGAGTCCGATCAGTGCGGTGAGGCCGAACGCGACCACGAGTTCGATGATCTGCCGCGAGCCCTGCCCGGGTCCGCCGAAAAAGGCGGGGTCTGCCAGCCACTCCATGAGGGACAAACTAATGCGCGCCGATGACTTTTGGCGGCAGTCGAAGTCTGTCTTTGTAGAGGCCGATTTCTGACAAGGAGTGATGCCCATGTCCGCGCAACCAACTGCCTATCCCGACGTCGTCACGCGGGAGGAATGGCTCGGGGCCCGCACAAAGCTACTGGCCCGGGAGCGGGAGGCGACGCATCTGCGCGACGCCGTCAACGCCGAACGCCGTCGGCTCCCGATGGTGAAGATCGAGAAGGACTACGTCTTCGACGGACCCGATGGCGCCGTCAGCCTGCTCGACATGTTCGAGGGCCGCAACCAGCTGTACATCCACCACTTCATGTGGATCGATGCGATCGATGCCGGCTGCCCGAGCTGCACTGCCGCGGCTGACCTGACGTTCACCGAAGGGGATCGAGAGCTGTTGCACGGCAAGGGCGTCACGTTCGCGTGTGTGTCCCGGGCGCCGTACGAGAGCATCGCGCGCTACCGCGACCAGCACGGCTGGACGTTCCCCTGGTACTCGTCGCGCGACGGCGACTTCACCTATGACTTCCACGTGACACTCGACCCGGCGCGAGCGCCGAGCGAATACAACTACAAGTCGCTCGATGAACTGCACGCCGACGGCTGGACCGATGACGACCTGCGCGGAGACTGGCCTGGCGCAAGCATTTTCCTGCGCCGCGGCGACGAGGTGTTCCACACGTATTCGGCGTACGCGCGCGGGCTCGACCATTCGGCGGTCGGCTATCCGTTCCTGGATCTGACCCCGTACGGCCGTCAGGAGCCGTGGGAGGACTCACCGGCCGGCTGGCCGCAGGGTGGCCCGGCGGTGGGTCGGCCGGTGGGGGATTGCTGCGAGGGGTAGCAATCACCGCGATCTCAACCCTGGGCGGCAGGCGCACGCACTGGCACTGTGGTCATCAGTGCGGGTGTGGCTGAGTGGCTAGGCACCGGCCTGCAAAGCCGTTCACACGGGTTCGAATCCCGTCACTCGCTCCACTGATAGAAGCTCGGCAGGTCTCACCACCTGCCGAGCTTCTATTTTGGCGGGTGCTCTTCGAAGATGAGCTTCCGTGCGACCTCATACAGAGGGATGTTCAATTCCTGCGAGAGCTTCGTCAGCATCGTGAAGGCCGCACCTACGGGGACGTCGAACCGTTCCATCAGGATGCCCTTGGCTTGGCCGATGATGTCCCGCGACGCCAACGCACTCTGGAGCTCTTCGCCGCGGCGCGCATTGGCGAGTCCGATCGCGGCGTGAGCCGCCAGCGTCAGGGCGGTCTGCTCGACGTCATGGGTGAAGACGTTGGCCTCCTCGGAATACAAGTTGAGCGTCCCGAGCTCTCTTTCGTTGGTGTAGAGCTGAATGGACAGACTCGAGCGCACCGGTGTCTGAGCGCGCAACGCGGTGACAAAGGCCGGCCACCGCGTCTCGGTCGCATAGTCCTCGACACGGACGGTGTACAGGTTCCAGATCGATTCCAGGCACGGCCCTTGGCCGAGTTCGTCCTGCAACCTGTCGAGCGTTCTGGGGATCGGTCCGGTGGCCGCCACCGACTCGACAGTCCGGCGGCGACGATTGACAACAAGCGTCACTCCGCCATGTGTGACCTTGGGCAGCAGTTGGGTGGCGGTTTCGGTCACTTCGAGCAACAAGCGGTCAGAATCGAGATCCATGACCTGTTGGCTCTGCAGGGTGCGCGCCAACCGCGACAATTCAGAGGAAAGTCCGTCTGTGACTTCAGTTTCGGCACCCATGACGCCGCCTCCAGTCCTCTGCCGGTTCAGTATCAAGACGACTGCGCGCAACAAGGTCCTGACGTGCAGTGTAGCGACCGACAATGGGGGTACGCTCCCGCTAGCGATGGAGAAGGCAAGGTTGTCTGTATTTCTTCCGCGCGAGGTGGTCAGCGGTGGCAACTTCGGTGTTGAGAAGCCAGCATGGAGCCGCTGATCCCCGTCGCAGCTCACGCCTGAATACCCCTGAAAGTCATGCCTTTTCAGGGGTATTCACGCCGCACTTACAGTGGCGGTGGGATGTCTTGTTGCTCTGCTGATTCAGCGGCCGCCGCGGTTTCGGCGGCTTCGCGTTCTTGGCGTTCTTTACGTTGGCGGGCGAAGGCTTCTTGGGCGGCTTCGCGCTCGTCGATGTCGGCTTGGTTGAGCGCGCGTTCGTAGGCGATCTGCTGGGCCTGGTTCTGGGCGCGGGTGCGGCGCCGGATGGGCATCATCACGCCCCGGCCGGGAGCCGCGGTGGTGTCCAGGTCGGTGTCCTGTGGTGGTGGGTTCGGCAGTGGGGTGTCGGTGACCGTGCGGGGAAACAGGATTCGACTTTCGGGCACGCTGATGTAGGTGTGGCCGGTGGGTGCGGTCCACACAATGGTGCCGTCAGGCTGTTGACGGTCACTCCAGCCGTCGGGCCCGCCGTAGAAGGTTTTGAGTAGGTGGTGTTTGCGGCATTTCGGGCTCAGGTTGCCCGGATGTGTCGGCCCGACCGGCCACGGGATGGTGTGGTCGATATCGGAGGCGGTGGCGGGCTGATCGCAGCCCGGGAACATGCACGTCATGGCCCGCACCCGCACGAACTCATCCATCGCCGCCGACGGCCGGTACCGCGGCACCTCATCCAGATCCGCAGCCGAGGCGACGGTGCGCACTTTCGCGCCGCGGGCCACCAGATCGGCGAGCACTGCCGGGGGCACCACACCGCCGCCGAGGACGTAACCGACCGGGGTGCATACCGGCGCGGGGGGTTTGGTGGAAGTTGGAGCGGAAGTCGGGACCGGCGGGTGCGCCGCATGAGCTTCATGGGTGGACGCCGCGTCGCCGGCCGGTTCGGCATCATCAGGAGTCGGGTTTTCGGCGGGCCGTGAAACGGTCGCCGGTGCAGGCGCGGGCATCGGCGCCATGTCATCCGCCGGCGCGGGCTCGGGTTGGGCGGTGAAGACCGATTCCGGTGCGTGCTCAGGCTCGGGCGCAGGTTCAGGCGCAGGTTCGGGTGTGAGCACCGGCTCAGGTGCAGGCGCAGTCGGGGTCAGGGGCGCGGCCGGATCCCCGTGCAGCAGCGGATCCGCCACCGGCGTCGGCAGCCGATCGGTGAGCACATGAATCATCACCGCCGCCGCCCGCGCATCAGGCCCAGCGGCCGGGCAATCGGGATTGCCGCACTGGCACACCAACCGATCCCCACGAGCCGCCAACACCCCCAACGCGTCAGCCCGCCGCTGCCCGAACGTCCGCGGATCGTCCTCACACACCTGCCGGGCCATCTCGTCCAGCACCCGATCCAACAGATCGGCATCGGTGGCCAACAGCGCACCCCAGATCGACGCCACCCCGGTCTCATCATCGGGCTTGCCCACCCCGACCCCACGCCGGCGCGCAGCCGAACGCACCTTCAAAACGGCGGCCGGGTCGAACTTCTGCACCCAACCATCGATCTTGCGTTCAATCTTCTTGCGCGACAACCCCGCCCACTCCGACAACGCCCCCGCCAACGCAACATCGATCACCGCCAGCGTATTGGGATCCTCCACCAAACGGGTGCGCCAACAGATCGTCCCGACCGTCCGCGCCGACACCCCACCATCGGCGAACACCGCCGCCACCCGCGGCAACCGAAAGCGCAACGCGACCGCAATCGACAACTGCCCCGACGCTTCACGCTTCCCGATCCCCAGCGCCGCCCCCACCTCGGCGACCGCAGCATCCCACCCATCACAGGCCCACCACTGCCGGCCATCCTCGTCATCGACACGCAACGCCACCAGATCGGCGATCGCCCGAAACTTACCGCACTCAGCCACATTCGACACCCGCGCGAAATGCACCACGGCATCGACCACAGAGGCATCGTGAACCAGCACACCGCCGGCCCCGATCCCTACATGTTCGAACATGTGTTCGAGTTTACTCGTCGATCTGACACGGCACAACAGAATTCGATGAGCTTGTGAATAAATATCTTCGACGGTGACGTCACTTACCGCGGCGATCAGCGCTACCGACAAATGGGTGTGTCAACACCTCAGGCAAGATGCCTCAGGTGACGTACAGTTCGCCGACCTTGTCTGATCTCGTGAGCACGCTGCTGGTGGATCAGACCGATGACCACCACTTCGTGGCCACCCAGCTCGACAACCCCAGCCATCACATCGCCGGCGGCCATCTCGCCGGTCAGGTGCTGGTGGCGGCGAGCCGGACCGCACCGGGACGCAGCGCGCACAGCCTCCACGTCTACTATCTGCGCGCCGGCGATGCCCGAAAGCCCGTCGAGGTTCAGGTCGACGCCGCCCGCGACGGCGGCACCCTCGCGACGCGCCGCATCACGGCCCTTCAGGACGGCGAGATCCTGCTCGAGGCGCTGGCGTCGTTCAGCACCCCGGTCGACGCGCTCGACTACCAGGCAACCATTCCTGCTGTGCCAGAACCACTTTCGGTACCGACCATGGCCGAACAGCTTGCCGACTACGCCGACGAATCAGGCGGTTTCTGGGTTCGTGACCAGCCGTTCGAGCTGCGGTACATCGACCCGCACCCGCGGCTGGCCATAGATTCGCCGGATTCGGCACCGCATCTGCGGATGTGGTGGCGCCCGACCGATGCCATCCCCGACGACCCGGCCCTGCACGCCGGACTGCTGACGTACCTGACCGGCACCACCATGCTGGAAGCGGCGATGATCCCGCGGGGTGCGCTGCCGGCCCACACTTTCTCCGCGCTGATCGACCATGCGCTGTGGTTTCACCGGCCGGTTGATCTGAGCGACTGGGTGTTGTCCGACCAGACCTCGCCGAGCGGGATCGGGGGCCGTGGCCTGGCCAGCGGGACGATGTACAACCGTGCCGGCCAACTGGTGTGCGTTGCCACGCAGGAGCTGTATTTCGGTCGTGGCTAACGATCTCGGGCCCGATGCGTTCCATCTCACGGGACGAAACACCCAGTCGTTTGGTCACTATTGGCAAGCTCGTTGCGGCGCCTGCCGCTAACATCGGTGCCGGTAAAGCACATTTTTCACGGTGTCCCCGGCGAACTTGTGTGGTGAAACCGCACCAATGGCCACTATTCAGCGGCTACTGTCTGCGGGGATGCCGGACAGAACGCCGGATACACAAACCTGGATAACGGGAGGCCATTGATGAGCGGCTACCAGACCGTGGTCGTCGGTACGGACGGATCGGATTCGTCACTGCGCGCTGTGGAGCGCGCTGCCCAGATCGCCGCGGGGGCCAATGCGAAGTTGGTCGTGGCAACCGCCTACTTCCCGCACGCCGATGATCAGCGTGCGGCTGATGTCCTCAAGGACGAGGGCTACAAGGTGCACGGCGATGCGCCGATCTACGCCATCCTGCGTGAGGCCCGCGACCGTGCCGAGGCTGCCGGTGCGACCCAGGTCGAGGAGAAGGCCATCGTCGGCGCGCCCGTCGACGCCCTGGTCGATCTGGCCGAGAGTTCCAACGCTGACCTGCTGGTCGTCGGTAACGTCGGTCTGAGCACCATCGCCGGCCGCCTGCTGGGCTCGGTGCCGGCCAACGTGGCCCGCCGCGCCAAGGTCGACGTGCTGATCGTCCACACCTCGTAAAGTTCGATTGTCTGGGGCCCTCGGCGTACTGCCGGGGGCCTCAGTTTTTTTCGTGCCCGTAAAGTTCGGGTCATGGCTCGAAGAAGTCTCGTCCGTGCGTCATGGGTGACGTTGTCATTGGCCGCCACACTCATCGCCGGCTGCGCGGGCAAGAACCCCGCCGTCACACCTGCGACGACATCCGCGATCGCGTCGGAGACCGAATCGACGATCCCGACCGTCGCGCCTCCCGACCCCAACGTGGCCAACAACCCCGCGGTGACTGCCGCGCAGGCGAGTGTGGTGCGAGTGCACGGCATCGCCCACAGCTGCCGAAAGCGGTTGGAGGGCACCGGGTTTGTGGTGGGACCCAAGCGCGTGATGACGACGGCGCACGGCGTCGCGGGGACCGACGAAGTGTCGGTCGAGGTCGGCGGCACCAAGTACAACGGCCAGGTGGTGTCGTTCGACCCGAACATGGACATCTCGATCCTCGCAGTGCCGGACCTGCCGACCGCGCCGTTGATGTTCTCCGAGGCGCCTGCCGTCAGCGGTGCCGACGCCGCCGCGCTCGGCTTCCCGCACGGCGGCCCGTACGAGGCCAAACCGGTGCGGGTCCGTGAGGTCATCAAGCTCCAGGGACCGGACATCTTCCGCACCGGCACGGTGACGCGCGAGGTGTACGCCCTCAGAGGCGCTGTGCAGCAAGGGAATTCGGGTGGTCCGCTCATCGACCTGGACGGCCGGGTGCGCGGTGTCGTCTTCGGGGCCGCGCAGGACGACCCCGACACCAGCTTCGCATTGACCGCGAAGGAAGTCGGCCCCCAGCTGGCACTGGTCGGCAACACCCAACCCGTCCCCACGGGCCAGTGCCTGGGCTGACCAGCCCAGCGTCTACCAGCCGCGCGCCCGCCACTCCTCGAGATGCGGCCGCTCGGTGCCGAGCGTGGTGTCGTCGCCGTGGCCGGGGTAGATGACCGTCGAATCGGGGTAGACGTCGAACACCTTGCGGGTGACGTCGCCGAGCAGCCGCTCGAAGTCGCCGTCCTGCCAGGTCTTGCCGACGCCGCCGGGAAACAGGCAGTCGCCGGTGAACAGGTGGGTGACCTCACCGTCGGCGCCGCGCAGCGCCAGCGCCACCGAACCCTCGGTGTGACCCTGTAGGTGGATGACGTCGAAGGTCAGGTCACCGATGGTGATGGTGTCGCCGTCGGTGAGGATGCGGTCGGGCTTCACCGGCAGCGGCTCGGCGTCCAGCGCGTGCGCGGCGGTGGGCGCACCTGTGGCCTCGGCCACTTCCGCCAGGGCCTGCCAGTGGTCGAAGTGCTGGTGGCTGGTGACGATGAGTTCGATGTCCGGCGCCTGCGACCTGATCAGCTCGACGAGCGCCGGTCCGTCGTTCGCGGCGTCGATGAGCAGCGTTTTTCCGGTTGCGGAACACGTGATGAGGTACGCGTTGTTGTCCATCGGTCCGACCGACGCCTTGACGATCGTCGCGGCGGGAAGGGTGCGACGGGCCGCGGTGCCCGCATCGACATGGCCGGTGTACGTGTCATTGACGACTGTCATGACGCCACCGTATCCGGACTTGTCGGTGGGGACACCTAGCATGGCGATGTGGTGTCTGGATTGCCCAGACCGGTGAAGGGATACGTGTGTCGGACCGTCTGATCGTCAAAGGTGCGCGCGAGCACAACCTGCGGGGAATCGACCTTGACCTGCCCAGAGACTCGCTGATCGTATTCACGGGCCTGTCGGGTTCGGGCAAGAGCTCGCTGGCGTTCGACACCATCTTCGCCGAGGGGCAGCGTCGCTACGTCGAGTCGCTGTCGGCATACGCCCGCCAGTTCCTGGGCCAGATGGACAAGCCGGACGTGGACTTCATCGAGGGCCTGTCGCCCGCGGTGTCCATCGACCAGAAGTCGACCAACCGGAACCCGCGTTCAACCGTCGGCACCATCACCGAGGTCTACGACTACCTGCGTCTGCTGTACGCGCGCGCCGGTACCCCGCACTGCCCGGTGTGTGGTGAGCGCATCGCGCGGCAGACGCCGCAGCAGATCGTCGACCAGGTGCTCGCCATGGACGAGGGCATCCGGTTCCAGGTGCTCGCGCCCGTGGTCCGCACCCGCAAGGGCGAGTTCGTCGACCTCTTCGACAAGCTCAACGGCCAGGGCTACAGCCGGGTCCGGGTCGACGGCGTCGTGCACTCGCTGACCGACCCGCCGAAGCTCAAGAAGCAGGAGAAGCACGACATCGAGGTGGTCGTCGACCGGCTCACCGTCAAGGCCAGCGCCAAACAACGTCTGACCGATTCGGTCGAGACCGCGCTGGGTCTCGCGGACGGCATCGTCGTCCTCGAGTTCGTCGACCGTGACGACAACCACCCGCAGCGTGAGCAGCGCTTCTCGGAGAAGCTGGCCTGCCCCAACGCGCATCCGCTGGCCGTCGACGACCTCGAGCCACGGTCGTTCTCGTTCAACTCGCCGTACGGTGCCTGCCCGGAGTGCACCGGTCTGGGCATCAAGAAGGAAGTCGACCCCGAGCTCGTCGTGCCGGACCCGGAGCTGACGCTCGCCGAGGGCGCGGTGGCGCCGTGGTCCATGGGCCACAACTCCGACTACTTCACGCGCATGATGGCCGGCCTCGGCGAGGAGCTGGGCTTCGACATCGACACCCCGTGGAAGAAGCTTCCGGCCAAGGCGCGCAAGGCCATTCTGGAAGGCTCCGACCACCAGGTGCACGTCCGGTACAAGAACCGGTACGGCCGCACGCGCTCCTACTATGCCGACTTCGAAGGCGTGCTGGCGTTCCTGCAGCGCCGCATGGAGCAGACCGAATCCGAGCAGATGAAGGAACGCTACGAGGGCTTCATGCGGGACATCCCGTGCCCCGAGTGCGCCGGCACCCGCCTCAAGCCCGAGATTCTGGCCGTCACGCTGTCCGCGGACGATGACGCGAAATCCATTGCGCAGGTGTGTGATCTGTCCATCTCGGACTGCTCGGCGTTCCTCAACGCGCTCACCCTCGGTCCCCGCGAGCAGGCCATCGCCGGCCAGGTGCTCAAAGAAGTGCAATCGCGGCTGGGCTTCCTGCTCGACGTCGGCCTCGACTACCTGACCCTGTCCCGCGCGGCAGGCACGCTGTCCGGTGGTGAGGCACAGCGCATCCGGCTGGCCACGCAGATCGGCTCCGGTCTGGTCGGTGTCCTCTACGTGCTCGACGAGCCGTCCATCGGCCTGCACCAGCGCGACAACCGCCGGCTCATCGACACCCTGGTCCGGCTGCGCGACCTCGGCAACACGCTGATCGTCGTCGAGCACGACCTCGACACCATCGCGCACGCCGACTGGGTCGTCGACATCGGTCCCGCGGCCGGTGAGCACGGTGGACAGATCGTGCACAGCGGCACCTACAAGGAGCTGTTGAAGAACACCAAATCGCTTACCGGCGCGTATCTTTCGGGCCGGGAGCAGATCGAGGTGCCGGCCATCCGCCGGCCCGTCGACCGCAAGCGGCAGATCACCGTCGTCGGCGCACGCGAGCACAACCTCAAAGAGGTCGACGTGGCCTTCCCGCTGGGCGTGCTCACGTCGGTCACCGGCGTCTCGGGCTCCGGCAAGTCGACGTTGGTCAACGACATTCTCGCGACCGTCATGGCCAACAAGCTCAACGGCGCCCGCCAGGTGCCGGGCCGGCACACCCGGATCAACGGCCTCGACCAGCTGGACAAGCTGGTGCGGGTCGACCAGTCGCCGATCGGCCGCACGCCGCGGTCCAACCCGGCCACCTACACCGGTGTGTTCGACAAGATCCGCACCTTGTTCGCGGCGACCACCGAGGCGAAGGTCCGCGGCTACCAGCCCGGCCGGTTCTCGTTCAACGTGAAAGGTGGCCGCTGCGAAGCATGTTCAGGTGACGGCACCATCAAGATCGAGATGAACTTCCTGCCGGACGTGTACGTGCCGTGCGAGGTGTGCCAGGGCGCTCGCTACAACCGGGAGACCCTGGAGGTGCACTACAAGGGCAAGACCATCTCCGAGGTCCTCGACATGCCCATCGAGGAGGCCACCGAGTTCTTCGAGCCCATCAGCTCGATCCACCGGTACCTCAAGACGCTCGTCGACGTCGGCCTGGGCTACGTGCGGTTGGGCCAGCCGGCCCCGACGCTGTCCGGTGGTGAGGCGCAGCGCGTGAAGCTGGCCGCCGAGCTGCAGAAGCGGTCCACCGGGCGCACCGTCTACATCCTCGACGAGCCCACCACCGGCCTGCATTTCGAGGACATCCGCAAGCTGCTCAAGGTCATCAACGGCCTGGTCGACAAGGGCAACACGGTCATCGTCATCGAGCACAACCTCGACGTGATCAAGACCTCGGACTGGATCGTGGACATGGGTCCCGAAGGCGGCGCCGGCGGCGGCACCGTCGTGGTGTCCGGCACGCCGGAGGACGTCGCGGCGACTCCGGACAGCTACACCGGTCAGTTCCTCGCCGAGTTGTTGCCCGCCGTGGTGCCGGATCCGCCGAAGGCCAAGCGGCGCAAGGTGAGTGTCTGACCCGGAGGAATAGGGGTTTCCCTTATATCCGCGGGACTGCGACCGGTCTAGCGTCGAATCGGACAGGAGACGCGATGTCCATGTCAACGCACGCTGCACTAACGGCCACGATGATCGGTGCTGCGGCGGGCTGGCTCGCCGGTGCCGGCCCAGCCGCCGCAACCCCTTTCGCGCCGACAGCGCCGTCGCCGCCGCTCGCCCCCGCCGACTGTCAATATTCGATCTTCGGCCACGACTCCGTGATCGAGCAGGACAACGGCATCCAGATCCACGTCGTCTGGGCGGGTAAAGATGGCGGCGGCACCGCCAGCTATAGCTCTCAGGGGTTCGATTGGGCAGGGCCCATCCGAGGCGGAATTGTCAACGGAACCAACAAGCTGGACTTCACGGTGGCCTTCGAACAGACCGCCGGACGCTACGACCGCCCCAATCCTCATTCACCGACGAATCACTACACGGGCACTATCGATTCGAACTCGAGCGCGAGCGGAATCACGGTCAACGACAGCGGCGTCTCCAACCGATGGACCATATCCGACCCAGCGGGCTTCGGATGTGTTCGTCGCTAGCCGGTCCCGCAGGTCTGGCTCAGCGGTGACGGGAAGCGCGGCTTGACACGCACGCCGTCGAGCCAGTCTGTCAGTTCGGATGCCTTGCGCTGCAGCGTTTTCCGTGCTGCGGCTCCGACGTCTTCGACGTATTGCAGCTGCACCCGGCCGTCGACGTCCTGACCCCAGGCGCCGACGACACGGCCGTCCCACCACACTGTGGGACCGGCGTTGCCCGAGCGGTCGAACAACTGGCCCGCGTGCGGGCCGAGATACCAGGAACGCACCTGCCAGCCCATGACGGTCGGGTCCAACCCGGGCAGCAGTGCGCCCCTGGGTGCAACCGGGGGAGTGTCGTCGAGATCGTCGGGTAGGACGAATCCGGCGTCATCGCAACCCTCGAGGGCGACCTGCACCGCGTCGATCGAGCGCAGTCCGTCACGCGCCCACGTCAGTGTGTGACCGAACCACCACTTGATGTCAGTGGCCGTGGCCGGCCCGAACGTGCGGAGCCAGGTCCGCAGCAAGGTGTCGCGTGCCGCATCAGGCTCCATCGCCACGACGGGTTCAGCCAGCCAGTGCGACGCCGCGGCCCACAGCGGCCGCGATGTCGTCCACATGCCGTCGTTGGGGCCGCGCAGGATGTGCCCCTGCGCGGACAGCACCGTCATCACCCGCGGGGCGACGGGAGTGCTTCCGCCCCAGGTCTTTCCGGGCGCCGGATCCCAGCTGCCCGCCAACTCGGGCAGCGCGGCCCGCAGCGCGGCAGTGCCGGCCGTCAAACCCGCTTCCAGGTGCTGACGCACCGCAGCCGATGCCAGCTCGAGCCACGCCGCGCCGTCGGCCGCGATACCGGACTTCTCGATGTCACCGATCAGCCGCTTGCGCTCGGTGGTGGCCACGCGGTCGCTGGCCGCCGCCTGGACCGCAGGCAGGTCCGCGGTGTGCACGACCCACAGCGTCCGGCGCATGGCCATGTGCTTGACCAACTGCCGGTCCCGGTACAACGCCGCATCGAGATCGTCCACGACGAAACCGGGCAGTCGGGCCCACAGGGAGAGGTACGGAGTTGCCGGATCGGTGCCGTGCAGGCCGACCAGCGCCCGGGTCACCTCGGCGGGGCTCGAGGCCGAATCGCTCAGGAAATGGCGTTGCGCCAAGCGTTTGCGGCGCTCGGCGATGGTGAAGGTACGCAAGTCAGCCGTCGTGCATCGAGCGACGGATCTGCTCGAGGCGTTCCGCGGCAGCTTTCTGGCGCGCTTCGTACTGTTCCTCGACCGAACGGCCCTCGGGGGTGTCCGCGGCCAGCTCGGCCGAGCCGATCGCGGTGCCGTACCGGTTCTCGATCTTCTCGCGCACCGACTCGAAGGTCGGGACACCGTCGGGGGTGTAGCCCGGATCGACAGGCGGGGACACCGGCACCGGGGCGGGCGCCGCATCCAATGGCACGATCTCGGCGTCGATGGGCTCGGTTTCGTCGGCCATGGCTTCACCGTACCGCGCCACAAAGTTGGGATCGGTAGCCGCGGCGCCCGCGTGTACTTACCGCACGACGACGCCACTGGGGCGGCGTAACGAAGAAGGGAAACCCTCTGACATGAACATCAATCGCACTCTGGCCGCTGGTATCGGCATGCTGGCCGTGGGCGCCACCCTCATCGGCTGCTCCACCGACAAGGCGGACGGCCCGAAGGCGTCCGGTCCGGGTTCGGTGAGCAACGGCGGCGGCAACACGGTCGTCAAGGTCGAGGGCCAGGACCTGGCCGGCCTGGACCTGAAGTCGGTGACCTGCGTGAAGCAGGGCGGCAGCATCAACATTGCCAGCGCACCCATCGGTGGTGGCGCGCAGGGCCTCGGCGTCGTCATGACGGACGCTTCGCCGCCGAAGGTGCAGTCCCTGGGCCTGGTGGTCGACGGCAACGCGCTCGCGGTGTCGGAGATGGGCGGCATGAAGACCGGCTCGGCTGACGTCAAGGTCGACGGCAGCACGTACACCATCACCGGGCAGGCCGCCGGTGCCGACATGAAGAACCCCATGGCGGGGATGATCTCGAAGAACTTCGAGATCAAGGTGTCCTGCGGCTGACATGCCCGGGGCTGCCCGAGCGGCGGGTGCAGACCATGCATCCGCCGCTCGACCTATGATTCGGCCGTGTCGATCACCGGCGAACTCGCCCGCGCCCGCGCGCTGATGTTCGCCGCCGACGAGCAGACAGCCAAAGAACTGCTGCTGTCGCTGATGCCCGCCATCGAAGCCGCCGACCGCGATGACCAGATGCTCGAGGTCTTCGCCCAACTCGGCGAGATCTATCTGATCCGCAGCGCCCTGGACGGGGTGCGCGAATGCATCCGTCGTATCGACGACTGCCTCGACATCTACGCATCGATCCTGGCCGGCCGCGCGCCGGCCGAGATCGTGGCGCAGATGACCATGACCCCGGAGGACGCGGATCACATGCTCAGCCGCTACCGCCGCCGGGCCACCTTCCTGCGGACCGGCCTGTCCGCCGCGATCGGCGACCACGAAGGGGCGGCCGCGTCCCTGACCGCGCTGGACGGCCCGTCCCCATACTCCGATCTGGACGACGAACACACCTATCTGCTGACCCACGCCCGCATCCTGTGCGCGCTCGCGCTCTGCGACGACGATCTGCACGTCCGTTCGGTGCCGCTGTGGGAGGACGTGCTCGCCGCGATCGCTCCGCCGGCCACCACCCCGGAGCGGGAATACCTCTGGCTCGCCGGGGCGCTCGGCTACGCACGGTTCTGCATCGACACCGGCAAGGTGGACGAGGCGTTGCCGTGGCTGCGCCGCGCCGAGGCCCGGGCGCAGGCTCGGGGCTGGGAATTGGCCGCGGCCCGAGCGAAATTGGAGCGGGCGGCGGTGAGCTGGCTGGCCGGCGACCAGGAGGGTACGGAGGCGCTGCTCACCGCCGCGTATCCGGAGATCGCTCGCCAGGCGCGGGCCCACGAGGTGTCGCGCTGCTGGCTGTACTTCGGACTCACCCGACTGGCCGCCGGTGCCCTGCAGGCCGCCGACGAATGCTGGGGACACGCCGAACGGCACTGGCGCGAGCTGGGCAAGCCGCTGCACGTGCACCGCATCTTGTTGCAACGCAGCTGGATCGCCATCTTCCGGGGCCGCTACGACGACGCCCGGGCTCTGATCGATCAGGCCCGGACCTGCCTGGATTCCTCACCGCGCAGCAGCTGGTTGCAGTACGCCCGGCTGGATGACCAACTCGGCACCGTCTGGCGTGCCGAGGGACTGGCGGATCTCGGCTTCGATGCCGCGGGTGATCCCGCCGACACCTGGGCACAGGCCGAAGCCCGCTACCGCGGTGGGCTCGGGACGTGGTCCACCGAACCCGGCACCGACCAATACCGTTCCGGCATGGACAAACTGGCCGCTGCTGCCGACCTGAAGTTGCCCGCGGCGCTGGCTGTCGACTCGGTGCGCTATTCGATCACCGACGCCGATGCCCGGTCGCGATGGGCTGCCGGGGTGGCGGCACCCCTCCTTGCCGGTGCGTTCGCGGTCGCCTGGGAATCGCAGGATCCGGCGCTGGTCGGCGAACTGATCGAATACCACAGCGCCCGAGGGGCATTCAGCGTCGACGCCGCGACGGGCGCCACGATGGAGTGGGCCCGCGCCACCACGACAGCCGCACCGGTTCTCGACGTCGACGAACTGGCGTCGGTCGCGTCGGGCCCGGTCGCCGTCGGCGCCGCCGGTCTCATTCGGCTCGGGCCGCTGCCGCCGCTGCAGATGGAGCCCGACGGTGCGCCGGTGCTGGCGCGCTACCGCGAGCTGGCCCAGACGCGCTATGGCCGCGCCGTCACCGCGGACCAGGAGGCGTGGTCGACATGCCCGTAACCCAGGACACCGCAACGACGTTGGTGCTCCGCTTCGCCGACATCGGTATCGCGACGTACGTCAGCCTCCGGGTCGTCGGCGCACCGGAGCGGCTGGTCACCTGGGTGGTGGCCGAGGATGTTCTGCTGGCGGTGACCTCCGCACTGGCCGAGGCCTTGCCGGATCCGCTTGACGGGGAACAACTTTCCGAGGCATTGACCCGGTCATTGGTGACCGGTCCGTTCGCTGCTGTGGCACGCGAGCGGGAGCTCGCCCGGCTGCTCGGGGCCCTGCTCCCTGACGAAGCGTGGGATCTGCTGCGGCAGTGCACCGCTGACCCGGAGCTGCCGGTGCTCTTTGTCTCGCCGAGCGCCCGCCTGAGCCGGGTGCCGTGGGGCCTGCTCGCGCAGTCCGGCGGAACTGGCGACGAGCGCCTGATCGAAGTCGCCGACCTCCTGCTGGCGGTGCCGCCCAACATCGCGAACGCGCCACGCAGGCAGCTCCAACCAGCGGACGGGCCGCCGCTGCTGGTGCTGGACCCGAAAGTGCCCGGCCAGCGGCCGGATTCAGCGCTCGGCTCGGTGCTCGGCCGGCCCGCGCCGGACACCGTGCTGGCCCGGCACTTCGGCGAGCGGCCGGCCCTCCCGGCGGTCAGCACCCCCGTGGAGCTCTTCCGCCGCGGCGACGCCGACCGGCACTGGCTGGCGGAGCAGCTGGCGCTGCGCCCGGCACGGCTCGTGTACGTCGGGCATGCCAGTGCCGCTCCCGACCGCGACGGCTCGGCCGACCAGGCGGCGCTGCATCTGGCGGAGCCCGAGCCACTGACGGCCGCCGACATCATGGTGATGGGATTGCCGATCCCGCCCCGGGTCGCGCTGCTGGCCTGCGCATCCGGCGCCGACTACCGGTTCGACGAGGCCACCGGACTGGTCGCGGCGATGATCCTCGGTGGCGCACAGGTGGTCACCGCGACTCTCTGGTCGCTGCCCACCACCGCCGGATACCGGACGGCCACGGCCGGCGCCGCCGACCCGATGGCGGAGGCGATCATCGCCGTCGACGCCGCGCACCAGGCGACGACACCGGCTCGTGCCGTGAACCGCTGGCAACGAGACTGCCTGCAGCGCTGGCGAACCGGAGACGCCACACTCAGCCCCGTGTACTGGGCCGCGCTGATGACCTTCTCCGTCGACGGGGCACGCTGATGACCGTTGGGCCACAACCACGTCGTGCCGTCATTGACGCCGCGTGGCGCGAGATCGGGCCCGGTCTCGAACTGCTGAGCAGTCCCGACGGCGGTCCGCTGAGCCGCGCGGTGAAGCGCATCATCGATCCGTTGGTGCTCCGGCTGCGGGCGCACCCCGAATACTCCGCGCCCGTCGTCGCCGCCGACGTCGCCGACGAGATGCGCCGGGTGATCGTCGACCACGCGGTTCAGTTGCGGGCCGCGGCACAGTGGTTCGCGTTGTTGAAGGCGCAGCGCCGGCGCGACCGGATCACCACCGGCAATGCCCAAGAGCTCTACTTCCCGGTGTGTTTCGAACTGGCCGCGACCAGAGGCGCTCCAGGACAGGATGATTCGCGCATCGTCGTGGAGGCGCTGCGCGACGTGCACGGCGATCGGGACCGCACCGCGGTCGAGCGGCTGCACGAGTACCTCGCCGATCCTGCGGTGCTGGAGACGTTGTCACGTCAGCTCGATGCCGGCTGGGACGATGTCAGGGCGGGTGACGCGCCGTACGAACCGTTTCTCGCCGGCCTGACGACGGTGCTCGGCCCGGACGGTGGTCACAACGCCGATGCTGCGCGGCAACGGGTCTGGACCACGCTGATCGCCGACAGCACCCCGTACAACTTCGGCGCCCGGATGCGGGACGCCGCGCCGGCCGCGCCGTGGTCGGTCGACCAGATCGGTTTGTGCGGTGCCGCACCGCAAGCCAAGCCGACGGTCGCCGGCTCCCGCGCCGCCGAACGTCCCCTCGACCGCAGCATCGTCGACCGGGTCCGGGCGACGCTGCGCCGTGCCCTCGACCGCGACGAGTTGCCCGACCTGCCGACCCTGTGCGCCGAAGAGGCCGACCGTGCGGCCTCGCCGTGGGGGCTACTGGCCGAGGACAACCAGGCCACGCTCGTCGCCGGCATCGAGATCGGGGTGGACCTGGCGCCGCTCGAGGTGAATCACCGGACGCGCTACCACCTTTCGGGCCAGATTCAGGCGCGGCTCCGCAAAGAGGCGTACGTGCTGCACGCCCGTCGCTATTTGACCGACGGCGGACCGGTGCACCCGCGGCAGCAGCAGGTGGTGGACGACCTCGGCGCGTTCGTCCGTCCCTATGTCTCGCGGCTGTGGGCCCGCCTGCACGGACGTGACGTCTGGCAGGAACCCTGTGACGACGCCGGCGAGGTGCGCGGACTGCTGGACGGGGTCGCCCGGTCGGTCAGTCTCGATCATCGCCAGCGCATCAAGGCGATGCTGGAATTGGAGGCGGCAGGATGAAACTCACTGTCGATTCCGGATTGTGGGCTTTGGGATCCGAGGTTGCGGCACCGCCGGAGGTGGCGGTGCTCGAGGTGAGCGGTGCGGTCCTCGCCTGGACGATCCACGATCCGGCGCAGGCGGTCCGGATCACGTTCACCGATCTGTCCGCGGCCGACTGGTTGTGGCGGCTGGTCGGCGAGGCCGGACACGTCGCGGTGGTCGCCGCCGCCGAGACTGCCGACGTGCTGCTGCTACCCGAACCCCTTGCCGCACTTCGCCGTCTGGCCGTCGGGCACTGGCTACGGCGGTGGTGGCCGGCCAGCGCCCGCGACGGCATCAACCCACTGGACCCCGCGGTGCTGGACGCCGAGGTGGCGCTGTCGACGGCGGCGCTGCAGGACTACTTCACCGAGGACACCCTGGATTCGGACATCGCCGGGCTGCTGGCGCCGCACCGACAGGCGTTGGCGAGTACGGCGGCATCCGGGGACCCCCGGATTCTCGGCCTCGTCCGCAGCTGTGTCGACCTCGCCGACGATGCCGGACTGGGGGACTGGTCGGAAGTCCTTGCGGCCCAGGGGCCACCGCGGCAGGACGACTATGCGCTCGCCGCCGGGCAACCCGGTGCCGTCGGCGACGGGGCCATCGCCGACGGCATCGCGTCGGTCTCGTGGACCGCAGTGCCACCGCGGACGTTCGACGCTGCCGAGCACACCATCGACTGGTCCGTGTGGGCCCGTGACGGTGCGGTGGTCGCCGACATCCGCGTGGCCACCATCGGTCCCGCGGACGGCATCCCGGTGCGGCTGGACTCGGGTTCGATCGGCGGCGGCGGCACGCTCGACATCGACGGAAACGCGACCGTGCCGCTGTCGGCCACCGAAAACCAAGCGTGGGGCCACGATTGGACGGACACCGCCGTGACGGTGGGTGCCGGGACCGGCGAGACGGCAGCGGTTCGGGACCGGGTCCGGCGCTACGTGCGGGCCCGGCTGGCGGCGCCCGGTGCCGACGCGTTCCTCGCCGAGATCCTGGCCGCCGAAGCCGACTACTAGGTCACCGGCGAGCGGCTTCGACCGGCATGGCGGGTGCCGTCGCGGCGGGCAAGGGCAGCCGCGGCACGCCCGGTGTCCCGAGCTGGCCGGCCAGCCACGGCAGCGCCGCGCTGAACGCCTGCGCCGCGAACGGCCAGTCGTGCTTGCCCGGCCGTTCGACGACCGCGCACCGGATGCCACGGGTGCTGCCGACGCCGCAGAGCGAGTGCGCCGCAACGGTTTGCGCGGGCAGCGGGCCGCGCGAGAGCTCCGGTCCGTTGATGTCGTACCAGGCCGCGATGTCGTCGTAGGTGTGACGGGACATCACCGTCATGGGGTCCCAGTCGGCGTATTTGGCGGTGCTGCCACCGAACAGTCGTTGCACGGTCTGCGGCCGGTCACCGGCGTTCGGCGCGATGTCCCCGGCGATGTCCTGGAACGCGCTGAACAGATCCGGATGCATCACCGTCAGGTCCACCGCGCAGGTGCCGCCCATGGACCAGCCGACGATGCCGCGGTGCCGGCGGTCGGTGCTCACGCCGTAGTTGGCGGTCATGAATGGCAGCACGTCCTTGATCAGATGGTCGGCGGAGTTGCCGCGCGGCCCGTTGACGCACTCGGTGTCGTTGTTGAAAGAACCGCCGGGGTCGACGAACACCAGCACCGGGGCGTTGCCCTGATGAGCGGCGGCGAAGGCGTCGACCGTCGTGATCGCGTTACCCGCCCGCAGCCAGTCGGCGGGCGTGTTGAATTCGCCGCCGATCATCATCACCATCGGCAGTCGCGGCGGCGGGTTGCTGGCGAACCAGGCCGGCGGCAGGTACACGTATTCGTCGCGGTGCTTGAATCCCGATGCGGCCGAGCCGGTTTGGATCTCCACGACACTGCCCTTGCTCGGTATCTGCCGTGCCTTCTGCATCGCGACCACGGTCTCGGGTCGCGTCTGGTTGGGCAGCGGCGCCGAGTTGACCTGTTCCCACGCGGTGTCGAGATTCGGGAAGTATCCGACCCAGGCGTTGAGCGTCAGCCCCGTGGACAGCACGCACAGCGGTACCGCCAGCATCGCCAGCCCGCGGCGCCACCAGCGGGTGGCCTGCCAGCCGACGATCAGCAGAACCACCGCGGCGCCGGTCACCGCGGTCCAGACCCACAGCCGGGTCGGCGCGGGTTCGTCGGACCAGCCCTGCGATGCCACGATCCAGCGGGCGGTGGCCGTCACCAGCAAGCCGGACGCGGCGGCGACGGGCAGCCAGACGGCGCGCCACCGGCTGTTACGCCAGCCGACCGCGAAGATCAGCACTGTCACCGCGAGGGCCTGGACGGTGCCGGGCAGCCAGCCGTGCGTCAACGAAACATGTTGCTCGCCATAGAGCCCGGCGTTCGTCGCCCCGATCGTCACGACGTCAGGGTGCCGCGCGAAGCTGGGAGGCTCCTGTGCTTACCGCGGCTTCGCGAGCGGGAATGGCAGCGTCTCGCGGATGCTGCGCCCGGTGATCAGCATGACCACGCGGTCGACGCCCATGCCGAGACCGCCGGTCGGCGGCATGGCGTATTCCATCGCCTGCAGGAAGTCCTCGTCCAGCTCCATGGCCTCGGGATCGCCGCCGGAGGCCAGTAGCGACTGTTCCTCGAGCCGCCGGCGCTGTTCCACCGGATCGGTCAGCTCGCTGTAGGCGGTGCCGAGCTCGACACCCCAGGCCACCAGGTCCCACCGTTCGGCAACGCCGGGGATGCTGCGGTGCGGCCGGGTCAGCGGCGACACGGAGGTCGGGAAGTCCTTGTAGAACGTCGGTGCCTCGGTGCGGTCTTCGACGAGGTGCTCGTACAGCTCCAGCACGATCGCGCCGGCGTCCCAGTGGGTCCGGTACGGGATCGTCGCGCCGTCGCACAGCTTGCGCAGCGTCGCCACATCGGTCTCCGGGGTGACGTGCTCGCCCAGCGCCTCGGACACCGCGTCGTGCACCGTCTTGACGGGCCAGTGGCCCGAGATGTCAACGGGCGTAAGGCTGCCGTCGGGTCCGGGGCGCATGACCACCTGCGCGCCGTTGGCGGCCGCCGCGGCGTTCTGGATGATCTCGCGGCAGCCGTCGATCCAGACGTTGTAGTCGGCGTGCGCCTGGTACGCCTCCAGCAGGGTGAACTCGGGGTTGTGGCTGAAGTCCACACCCTCGTTGCGGAACGCGCGGCCCAGCTCGAAGACGCGCTCGACACCGCCCACGCACAGCCGCTTCAGGTACAGCTCGGGCGCGATGCGCAGGTACAGGTCAAGGTCGTAGGCGTTGATGTGGGTCTCGAACGGCCGCGCGTTCGCGCCGCCGTGAATCTGCTGCAGGATGGGGGTCTCGACTTCCAGGAAACCCTTGCCCACCAACGTTTCCCGGATGGCGTGCAGCACCCGGCTGCGCGCGGTGATCAACTCCCGCGACTCGGTGTTGATCGCCAGGTCCAGGTACCTGGTGCGGACGCGGGCCTCGGGGTCGGTCAGGCCCTTCCACTTGTCGGGTAGCGGGCGCAGGCACTTGCCGATCAGGCGCCAGTTGTGCACCAGCACCGACACCGTGCCGTTGCGGCTGGTGCCCATGACGCCGGAGACCTCGATCAGGTCACCCAGGTCGATGGCGCCGGTGAATTCGGCCACGGTACTGCCGGTCAGCAGCGAATTGTCCAGTAGCAGTTGGACTTCGCCGGACCAGTCGCGCAGTTGGGCGAACAGCACGCCGCCGTAGTCGCGCAACCGCAGCACGCGGCCCGCGACGCAGACCGCGGTGTCGGCGGCCGACCCCAGCGCCTCGGCGACCGTGTGGCTGGGCGCCTGTCCCACCGGGTAGGCGTCGATGCCTTCCGCCTGCAACGCCTGCAGCTTGGCCATCCGGACCCGGACCTGGTCGGGCAGGCGCCGGGCCTCGGCGGTGTCGGATGCGCCGGCCGCCAGATCAGCGACATCGGGTGCGCTGCCGTCGGGATGCAGCCGTCCCGAATCGATCAGGTTCTTGGGGGCCGCGGTGTGGTGGCCGGTGTGGGGCTGTTCGTCGCGGCGGGAGAACGGCAGCACGAGGAAGCCCTCGGCGATCACCGACGCGACGCCCACACGCGGGATCAGGCGCGCGTCTTCGTAGCAGGCATAGCGCGGTACCCACTCGGGCAGGTACTTCATGTTGGAGCGGTACAGCGTCTCCAGCTGCCACCACCGCGAGAAGAAGATCAGCAGCGCGCGCCACAGCCGCAGGATCGGGCCCGCGCCCAGCTGCGAACCCTGCTCGAACGCCGAGCGGAACATCGCGAAGTTCAGCGAAATCCGGGTCACGCCAATCTCTTCCGAGCGCTGGCACAACTCGCTGACCATCAACTCGATGGTGCCGTTGGGGGAGGCGGGGGAGCGGCGCATCAGGTCCAGCGACACCCCGTTGTTGCCCCACGGCACCAGCGACAGCATCGCCACCACCTGGCCGTCACCCTGCACGGCCTCCACCAGCAGGCAGTCCCCGTCGGCGGCGTCGCCGAGCCGGCCCAGCGCCATCGAGAAGCCGCGTTCGGTCTCGGTGTCGCGCCAGGCGTCGGCATGCGCGATCACCTGAGCCATCTCGTCGGCGCTGATGTCGCGGTGCCGACGCATCCGTACCGTCAGCCCGGCGCGGCGGGCGCGGGTGACGGCCTGGCGGACGGCCCGCATGTCGGGGCCCGACAGCCGGAAGTTCTGCGGATGCAGGATGGCCTCGTCGCCGAGTTGCAGGGCGTTCAAACCACCCTGACGGTAAGCCTCCGCGCCGGTCGAGCTGGCGCCCATGACGCCCGGTGCCCAACCGTAGGTCTGGCACAGCGCCAGCCACGCGTCGATGGCCGCCGGCCAGGCCCGCGGGTCGCCGACGGGATCACCGCTGGCGAGGCACACGCCCACCTCGACCCGATAGGTGATGGCCGCACGGCCATTGGGTGCGAAGACCACGGCCTTGTCGCGGCGGGTGGCGAAGTAACCCAGCGAGTCGTTCTTGCCCCACAGCTCGAGCAGGCCGCGGATCGCGGACTCGTCCTCGCCGGTGAGGGCGTTCTCGGCGCGCTGGGACTGGAACAGCACGATCGCCGCCACGATCAGCGCCACGGCGCCGAACAGGCCGAACAGCGCGTTGAGGAACGCGTGCGGATGGCCGCCCTCGAACGCCTCCTTGCCGACCGCGGCGAAACCGCTGACCCGGTTCACCGCGTACGCCAGTCGGTAGTCGGGGTCCAGCGGCGGCCGGCCGGGGAACATCTCCAGCAGTCCCCAGGCCGCCAGGATGCCGACAGCCATGCCGGCGACCAGGGTCAGGGCCGCCTTGAGCAGCGCCCCGCGGCGGACCTTGGCCCAGAACTGATTCCGCGACAGCAGCAGGACGACGATGACGCCGATGTGGAACACGAGACCCAGCGCCTCGCCGAAGTCCTCCACGAAGGTCAGGTCGCCGTCGGGGAAGTTGTCGGACAGCAGTCCGTAGACGTTCCAGCCGATGTGGCCGACCATGTAGATCAGCAGGACCCACCAGGCGATCCGCTTACGTGCGGCGAGTGCCGCGGCCAGCAGGATCAGCACGAACGACCAGGCGAAGCTGGTGTCCGGGAAGTTGAACAGGTAGTCGTTGACGAACTCGCGGGGGATGTGGATCATCCACCGGATCAGCGGCGACAGACTGGCGAACAGCGACAGCGTCGCGACGACACCGACGGCCCAGCCGGCCGCGGCCGGAACCCACCCCAATGTCGTCGGGCGCTGCTGCTGTCTGCTCGGCGTCAACGTCATAAGTTCGGACAATATGCGGTGAAACCGGGAAGTGTCTGCAGGGCCCCTGAGCTACCAGACCGGGCCGGTGTACTTCTCGCCCGGACCGTGGCCGGGCTCGTCGGGCGCCGCGCTCGCCTCCCGGAACGCCAGCTGCAGGCTCTTGAGGCCGTCCCGGACCGGGCCGGCGTGCAGTCCCAGATACTCGGCCGAGGCCTGCACCAGGCCGGCCAGCGCGGTGATCAGGCGCCGGGCCTCGTCGAGGTCGCGGTGCGGGCTCTCGTCGGGGTCGGCGTCGGCCAGCCCGAGCTTCTCGGCGGCCGCGCTCATGAGCATGACGGCGGCGCGGGTGATCACCTCGACGGCGGGGATCTCGGCCAGCTCCCGTACCTGGGCTTCGTCGGCGTCACGCATTATGTTCGGGTCGGTCATGACTGCTAGAGTGTCATGCGCGACCGTCCTGGCTTACGTCAGGACAGCAAGTGGAGTCCCACCTCCCACCGTCGGCCTCACGGCTTGGCGGTCCGGTCACAGGCACATTGTGCCTGTTCTGCGTTGTGCGCAGGCGGCGTGAGCCGTGATCGGTCGGCAATGGGCCCTGCTATGTGCAGGGCTTTTCTGTTCATGCGAACAGATGGCTGAGCCGGGTGTGACCTCTACTGAACAAGTAATGGAACAACCCGGGAGGCCCCATCAGCACTGAGACACGCGTCAACGAGCGCATTCGAGTACCTGAAGTTCGGTTGATCGGACCGAACGGCGAGCAGGTAGGGATCGTGCGCATCGAAGATGCCCTCCGCGTCGCCCAGGACGCCGATCTCGACCTTGTCGAAGTTGCGCCAGGCGCAAAGCCGCCGGTCTGCAAGATCATGGACTACGGCAAGTACAAGTACGAGACGGCTCAGAAGGCACGTGAGTCTCGCAAGAACCAGCAGCAGACCGTCGTCAAGGAACAGAAGCTGCGTCCCAAGATCGACGACCACGACTACGAGACCAAGAAGGGTCACGTCGTCCGCTTCCTCGAAGCAGGGTCGAAGGTCAAGGTGACCATCATGTTCCGCGGACGTGAGCAGTCGCGGCCCGAACTGGGCTACCGACTCCTGCAGCGGCTGGGCGCCGACGTCGCCGAATACGGCTTCATCGAGACGTCCGCCAAGCAGGACGGCCGCAACATGACGATGGTGCTGGCTCCGCACCGCGGCGCGAAGACTCGCGCCAAGGCGGCGCACGACGCCGACGCGCCGGCCGGACGGCCGGCCCCCGCGGCACCTGAATCTGACGCAACCGCGTAACAGCAGTCGCGATTGCCCGCAGCGGTTCCAGCCGCCGCGAGCAACCGCATGGAAAGAAACTGAGGACACATGCCCAAGGCCAAGACCCACAGTGGCGCATCGAAGCGGTTCCGCAAGACCGGAACCGGCAAGATCGTGCGCCAGAAGGCCAACCGCCGCCACCTGATGGAGCACAAGGCCACCAAGCGCACCCGTCGTCTCGACGGTCGCGCCGTGGTTGCTGCCAACGACACCGCGCGTGTCGCCAAGATGCTGGCCGGCTAGTACCGCCCGCTCCCCTCTGAACACCGAAGGATAGGAAATCTCATGGCACGCGTGAAGCGCGCACTGAACGCTCAGAAGAAGCGGCGCACAGTACTGAAGGCCTCGAAGGGTTACCGCGGGCAGCGCTCGCGGCTCTACCGCAAGGCCAAGGAGCAGCAGCTCCACTCGTTGACCTACGCCTACCGCGACCGTCGTGCCCGCAAGGGTGACTTCCGGAAGCTGTGGATCACGCGTATCAACGCCGCCGCTCGCGAGAACGGCGTCACCTACAACCGCCTGATCCAGGGCTTGAAGCTGGCCGGCGTCGAGGTCGACCGTAAGAACCTGTCGGAGATCGCGATCAGCGACCCCGCCGCGTTCACCGCGCTGGTTGAGGTGGCCAAGGCCGCTCTGCCCGCCGACGTCAACGCCCCGTCCGGAGAGGCTGCCTGAGTCTGACTACAGACTCAGCGCTCACCGAGCGATCTGCCCGGGTGGTCGCTGCGGCCAAGCTGCAGCGCCACGTCGGGCGCAAACGCGCCGGGCGCTTCCTTGCCGAGGGACCCAACCTCGTCGAGGCGGCGCTTCGGCGCGGTCTTGTTTCCGAGGTCTTCGCGACCGCGGCCGCGCTGGAACGCTTCGGCGCGCTGCTCGACGGCGCCCCGGTCTCGGTGATCACCGACAAGGCTGCAAAGGCGTTGTCGGAGACCGTCACTCCCGTCGGGCTCATCGCGGTGTGCGCGCTGCCTTCGGTGACGCTCGACGATGTGCTGGCGTCCGGGCCGCGCTTGTTGGCGGTGCCGGTCGGCATGTCGGAGCCCGGCAACGCCGGCACCCTGATCCGCATCGCCGACGCCATGGGTGCCGACGCCGTGGTGTTCGCCGGACACAGCGTCGACCCCTACAACGGGAAATGCCTGCGGTCCTCGGCGGGCAGTATCTTCTCGCTGCCGGTCGTGGTGGATCCCGATGCGGCCGCGGTGGTTTCAGCGATTCGGGCCGGCGGCATCGAGGTGCTCGCGACGGCGCTGGACGCCTCCGTCGACATCCGCTCCGCCGACCTGTCGGCACGTACCGCGTGGCTGTTCGGACCCGAGGCGCACGGCCTGCCCGACGAGGTCATGGCGCTGGCATCGCAGCGGGTGCACATCCCGATGCGGGGGAGCGCCGAGAGCCTCAACGTGGCAGCCGCAGCGTCGATCTGCCTGTACGAGAGCTCCCGGGCCCACTCCTGATCCGGCCTCAGGCGAGCAGCCCCTTGGCGACGTGCGTGATCTGCACCTCGTTGCTGCCGGCGTAGATCATCAGCGACTTGGCGTCACGCGCCAGCTGCTCGACGCGGTACTCGGTCATGTAGCCGTTGCCACCGAACAACTGGATCGCGTCCATCGCGACGTCGGTGGCGGCCTGCGAGCAGTACCACTTCATCGCCGACGCCTCGGCCAGCGGAATCTGGCGGCCGGCCTGGCCGGACTCGATGACGCGGAACAGCATGTTGCGCACGTTCATTCGCGCCACCTCCATGCTGGCCAGCTTGAGCTGGATCAGCTGGAACTGCCCGATCTCCTTGCCCCACAACGTGCGGGTCTTGGCGTAGTCGATGCACAGCCGCAGACATTCCTCGATGATGCCCAGCGACATGGACACCACGCCGACGCGTTCGGCCGAGAAGCTCGACCGGGCGCTGTCGCGGCCGTCGCCGGCCTTGTTCTCCTCGGTCTCGCCGAGCAGCCGGTCGCGGCCCAGCCGCACGTTGTTGAAGAACAGCTCGCCGGTACGCGAGGAGTGAATACCCATCTTGCGGAACGGCTTCGACTGGACGAAGCCCTCCATGCCGCGGTCGAGCACGAAGGTCAGTACCTTGCGGTCGCGCTTGTCGGCCCCGTCACCCTCGTCCAGCTTGGCGTAGACGACGACGACGTCGGCGTCGGGACCGTTGGTGATGAAGGTCTTCTGGCCGTTGAGGATGTAGTCGTCGCCGTCACGCACGACGTAGGACTTCATGCCACCGAAAGCATCTGAGCCCGAATCGGGTTCGGTGATGGCCCAGGCGCCGACCTTCTCGTAGGTCACCAGTCCGGGCAGCCAACGCTCCTGCTGGGCCAACGTGCCGCGGCTCTGGATGGTGGGCACCGTCAGACCCAGGCTGACGCCCACGCCCGTCACCAGACCCGAACTGACCCGGCACAATTCGCTGATCAGCACCATGCCCATGCCGGCCTGGTCGGGTCCGCCGCCGAACATCCCGCCGGACGCCCGGGGCTTGCCGTCCGAGGCCTCACCGGACCGCAGCCGGGACAGCCGTCGCTCCAGCGCCTCCCGTGCCATGACGTCGATTCCGAAGGTGGCGAACAGTTTTCGGATGATCGGGTAGGGCTCCATGTCGCCGCCCTCGAGTTCGTCGAGGTGCGGCCGGATTTCCTTGTCCACGAACTCGCGAACGGCGTCGCGCACGGCAATATCGACGTCGGACCAATCAAGCATCTATTCAGGCAGCCTTTCCGGACACTGAACGGTTCCGCGCGGGACGCAGACCGGCCAACGAGAACGTGGTGTGCACCAGTGACCCGGCGCGCTCCATCAACGACTTGTGACGTGGGACATAATGCATCGGCAGGCCCCAGCGGTCTTTCGGCGGGGCCATGAATCCCGGCGCCTCGACCAGTGGCGCGTCGGCCGGCACGCGCCCGGCGGCCCGGCGATACGCCGCCAATGCTCTTGGGTGCAAACGGATTTCATCGGGGACGGCGAGGAAGGCGAGCTCGACGGCCTTGCCCAGCAGCCGCAGCACCACTTCATCGCCGGGTGTCCAGCGCATGCCGGCCCGTTCCCGGACGGCGGGGTCGAACACACCGGCCGCAACCCAGCGCTGCCCGGCCACGAGAGGCCTGAACATCTGGTCCCACACCGGGGTGGGCATCAGCACGAACCACGGCTTGGGGATTCGGATGGTGAAGATGTCGAGCGTGGCCCGGTTGATCTCCAGCTCTTCGGAACACTTGTGTTCCCAATAGGTTTGGAAGTCCTCCCAGGTCTCCGGGACCGGCCGCATGCTCATGCCGTACATGCGGTACCACTGCACGTGCTCGTCGAACAGCTGGCGTTTCTCGGCCTCGGTCAACCCGCCGCAGAAGTACTCGGCGGTCTTGAGGATCAGCATGAAGAACGTCGCGTGCGCCCAGTAGAACGTCTCGGGATTGAGCGCGTGGTAGCGGCGGCCGTCGTGGTCGACGCCCTTGATGGTCTCGTGATAGCCGCGGATCTGGGCGCCCGTGTCGGCGGCGCGGTCACCGTCGTAGACCACTCCCATGATCGGGTACACCGAGCGCGCGACCCGCTGCAACGGCTCCCGCAGCAGGATCGAATGATCCTCCACGCCGGCCCCCAGTTCGGGATACATATTCTGGATCGCGCCGATCCACACGCCGAGGATGCCGGTGCGCAAGTCGCCGAAGTACTTCCAGGTCAGCGAATCCGGCCCGAGGGGTTCGGCGGCGGGTGTCGTCCGTGGGGTCATGGTGTCCTCGCTCAACGTTGATACCGAGGGTTCTGTGTCGCCACGATAATCGTGACAACGTATGTTGTCCACGATTTGACGATGGTGTTGCCGGGACCGTTACAGAGCGTCCATCGGGTCGCCATAACTCAGTGACCAGCCAGTTTTCCGACGCGCGGCCACGGTCGTTGCCGGTGCCGCGGGCCGCCACCTAGGGTGGCGTCGTGGAAGTCGAATCGTTCGAAGAACGATCCGACGGTGTGGGAGAGATCGGCCCGGCGTCACACGCGGGGCCAGGATCAAGTGGACCGTTGGGGTGGTTGCAGAACACCAATCACAGTCCGGCTGTAATCGGATTCATCAGGCGGGCACGTCGTGCCCTGCCCGGCGACCCCGATTTCGGTGATCCGCTGTCGGTGGCCGGTGTCGGTGGCCCCAGCGCCGCGGCCCGCGCCGCCGATCGGCTTCTGCCACGCGGCGGGGCGTCCCACGAGGTGAGTCTCGCCGGCCTGCAGGTGTGGCAGGCCCTGACCGAACGTGTGTCGGGCCGGCCCGCGAACCCCGAGGTGACCATCGTCTTCACCGATCTCGTCGGCTTCTCCAAATGGTCGCTGAGCGTCGGCGACGAGACCACGCTCCGGCTGCTGCGTCGCGTGGCCCAGGTGTTCGAACCGCCGCTGCTGGAATCGGGCGGCCACATCGTCAAACGCATGGGCGACGGGTCCATGGCCGTGTTCAGCAATCCGGTGACCGCGCTGCGGTCGGTCATCCGCGCGCTCGATGCCCTGAAGGAAGTCGAGATCGACGGCTATCACCCCAAGATGCGGGCCGGCATTCACACCGGGCGGCCGCAGCGCATCGGGTCGGACCTGCTCGGTGTCGACGTCAACATCGCGGCGCGCGTCATGGAGCGGGCCACCAAGGGCGGGCTGATCATCTCGCAGTCCACGCTCGACCGGATCGACCAGCAGTACCTGGACGCCCTCGGCGTGACGCCCAAGAAGGTGCGCAAGCAGCTGTTCGGCCCGAAGACATCGGGCGTGCCCGAGGACCTCGCGATGTACTGGATCAGGCCGCGCAAGGACGCCGGAACCGAACCCGATGACGGGGAGCTCGCCGAAGCCTAGGGTCTGCCGGTCCCGGCGAGTGCGGTGGGCGCGACGCTCGTCGCTATGATCTCCGGGTGGCTGAGCAGGGTGAAGAACTATCGGAAGCAGCATTGACCGCGGCGGTCGAGGCCGCTCGTCTCGCCTTCGACCAGGCCGCTGACCTGGACGCTCTGGCTCGCGCCAAGACCGAGCACCTCGGCGACAAATCGCCCATCGCGCTGGCCCGTCAGGCACTGGGCAGTTTGGCCAAGGAGGACCGGGCCGACGCCGGCAAGCGCGTCAACGTCGCGCGCAGCGCCGCGCAGCAGGCGTACGACGACCGCATCGTGGTGCTGCGCGCCGAGCGCGATGCCGCCGCCCTGGTGGCCGAGCGCATCGACGTGACGCTGCCGACGACGCGGCAGCCCATCGGTGCCCGGCACCCCATCACGATCCTGGCCGAGAACGTCGCCGACACCTTCGTGGCGATGGGCTGGGAACTGGCCGAAGGTCCCGAGGTCGAGACCGAACAGTTCAACTTCGACGCGCTGAACTTCCCGCCGGACCACCCCGCGCGCAGCGAGCAGGACACCTTCCACATCGCGCCCGACGGCTCGCGACAGGTGCTGCGCACCCACACGTCGCCGGTGCAGATCCGGGCCCTGCTGGAACGCGAACTGCCCGTCTACATCGTGTCGATCGGCCGCACCTTCCGCACCGACGAACTCGACGCCACCCACACCCCGGTGTTCCACCAGGTCGAGGGGCTGGCCGTCGACAAGGGCCTGACCATGGCCAACCTGCGCGGGACCCTGGATGCCCTCGCGCGCGCCCAGTTCGGCCCCGAGGGCCGCACCCGGTTCCGTCCGCACTTCTTCCCGTTCACCGAGCCGTCGGCCGAGGTCGACGTCTGGTTCCCGGACAAGAAGGGCGGCCCCGGTTGGGTGGAGTGGGGCGGCTGCGGCATGGTCAACCCGAACGTGCTGCGGGCCTGCGGCATCGACCCCGACGAATACTCCGGATTCGCCTTCGGCATGGGATTGGAGCGAACCCTGCAGTTCCGCAACGGAATTCCCGACATGCGCGACATGGTGGAGGGCGACGTGCGCTTCTCCCTGCCGTTCGGGGTGGGTGCCTGATGCGTATTCCCTACAGCTGGCTGCGGGAAGCGGTCCAGGCCGGGGCTCCCGGCTGGGACGTGTCGCCGGAGGAACTGGAACAGGCCTTCATCCGGATCGGCCACGAGGTCGAGGACGTCATCGCCGCCGGGCCGGTCACCGGTCCGCTGACGGTCGGCCGCGTCGTCGAGATCGAGGAACTGACCGAGTTCAAGAAGCCCATCCGCGCCTGCAAGGTCGACGTGGGTGAAGCCGAGCCGCGCGACATCGTCTGCGGGGCACGGAACTTCGCTGTCGGCGACCTCGTGGTCGCGGCGCTCCCGGGCACCGTGCTGCCCGGTGACTTCAAGATCGCCACGCGCAAGACCTACGGCCGGGTGTCCGACGGCATGATCTGCTCGGCGGCCGAATTGAACTTCGGCTCCGACCATTCCGGCATCATCGTGCTGCCCCCGGGCACCGCCGAGCCCGGTGCGTCGGGCGCCGAGGTGCTGGGGCTGGACGACGTGGTGTTCGACCTCGCCATCACCCCGGACCGCGGCTACTGCCTCTCCATCCGCGGCATGGCACGCGAGATCGCCTGCGCCTTCGACCTGGATTTCGTCGACCCCGCCGACGTGCCGCCCCTGCCCGCCGAGGGCGAGGCCTGGCCGCTGACGGTCCAGCCGGGCACCGGCGTGCAGCGTTTCGGGCTGCGTCCGGTCGTCGGCATCGACCCGGCCGCGGTGTCGCCGTGGTGGCTGCAGCGCCGCCTGCTGCTGTCCGGCATCCGCGCCATCTCACCGGCCGTCGACGTCACCAACTACGTGATGCTCGAGCTCGGCCACCCGATGCACGCCCACGATCGCAAGCTGATCACCGGTGGCTTCGACGTGCGCTTCGCGAAGCCGGGGGAGACCGTCGTCACCCTCGATGATGTCGAGCGCAAACTGGATCCGGGCGACGTGCTGATCGTCGACGACGTGGCCACCGCGGCCATCGGCGGCGTGATGGGCGCCGGTACCACCGAGGTCCGCGACACCACCACCGACGTGCTGCTGGAAGCGGCGGTCTGGGACCCGGCCGCGGTGTCGCGCACCCAGCGCCGCCTGCACCTCGTGAGCGAGGCCAGCCGCCGCTACGAGCGCAGCGTCGACCCGGCGATCTCCCGCGCCGCGCTGGACCGTTGCGCCGCGCTGCTGGCCGAGATCGCCGGTGGCACCGTCGAACCCACGCTCACCGACTGGCGTGCCGAGCACACCGCGCCGGACTGGTCGCAGCCGCCGGTGACCATCTCCGTCGACCTGCCCGACCGCGTCGCCGGCGTCAGCTACCCGGACGGCACCACGGCCCGCCGCCTCATGCAGATCGGCGCGCACGTCACGGTGTCCGGCGCGACCGCCACCGTCGTGCCGCCGAGCTGGCGGCCCGATATGAAGCAGCCCGCCGATCTGGTCGAGGAGGTGCTGCGGCTCGAAGGGCTCGATGCCATCCCGTCGGTGCTGCCGCAGGCGCCCGCCGGCCGCGGTCTGACGGCGGCGCAGCAGCGCCGTCGTGCCATCGGTAAGTCGTTGGCGCTGGGCGGTTTCGTCGAGGTGTTGCCGACACCGTTCCTGCCCGCCGGCGTGCTGGACGCCTGGGGCCTGCCGGCCGACGACCCGCGCCGCGCCACCATCTCGGTGCTCAACCCGCTCGAGGCCGACCGGCCCGCGCTGGCCACCACGCTGCTGCCCGGCCTGCTGGAGGCGTTGGTACGCAACGTGTCTCGCGGTGCGGCCGACGTCGCCCTGTTCGGTATCGAGCAGGTCGTCCAGGCCACGCCGCACACCAAGGCGCTCGCGCCCATCCCGGTGGACCGGCGTCCGACCGACGCCGAACTGGCCGCGATCGACGAGGCGCTGCCGTACCAGCCGCTGCACGTCGCCGCCGTCCTGACGGGCCTGCGTGAGCCGGCGGGCCCGTGGGGCCCGGGTCGTGCGGTCGAGGCCACCGACGCCCTGGAGACCGTGCAGATCATCGCCCGGGCCTGCGGCGTCGACGTGACGCTGCGCGCGGCACAGGAACTGCCGTGGCACCCGGGACGCTGCGCCGAGGTGCTCGTCGGTGACACCGTTGTCGGCTACGCCGGCCAGTTGCACCCGGCCGTCATCGAGCGCACCGGCCTGCCGAAGGGCACGTGCGCCGTCGAGCTGAACCTGGATGCCATCCCGGTCGTCGAGCGCGCCATCGTGCCGTCGGTGTCGCCGTACCCGGCGGTCTTCCAGGACGTCAGCCTGATCGTCGCCGACGATGTGGCCGCCCAGGCCGTGGTCGACGTCGTGCGTGAAGGCGCCGGCGACCTGCTGGAGGACGCACGGCTGTTCGACGTCTACACCGGCCCGCAGATCGGGGAGGGTCGCAAGTCCCTGACCCTGGCCCTGCGGTTCCGGGCGCCCGACCGGACGCTCACCGAGGACGAGGCCAGCGCGGCCCGCGACGCCGCCGTGGCCCTGGCCACCGAGCGCCTCGGCGCCGAGCACCGCCGCTAGTTCAACTTCCCGCGAGCGGGCGTGTTTGTACGCAGACACGCCGCCTGCGGCGTGCATTTTGGGGCCGCTCGCCGGAGCTGCGTGCGCATCGTAGGCATCGGTCAGATCATTGTTGTTGGCCCAACACGGTGTGCAGTTGATTGCGGTTGGTGATGCCGAGCTTGGGGAACATCTTGTAAAGGTGGGCCGCAACGGTTCGGTGTGAAACGTAGATGCGGTCGGCGATCTCCCTGTTGGTCAGCCCTGCGGCGGCCAACTGAGCGATCTGAAGTTCTTGGGAGGTCAGGTCGGAAGCCGGGCCCTGACGCGGAGTCCCGGCAGGGGTGGCCACGCCTGCCGCACGCAGCTCGGCGGCGGCCCGATCGACGAACGGTGCCGCGCCGGCGGCGTCGAATACGGCCAGCGCCGACGACAGATGGGTGCGCGCCTCGGTGATCCGGCGCTGTCTGCGCAGCCATTGCCCATATGCCAGATGCGTTCGGGCCGTTTCGAGTTCGGCATCCGCGTCATCTCCGGCGGTCAGAGCTGCCAGAAAATGGTCCTGTGCCGCATCATCGGTCTGGGCCAACAGCGCGTGTGCGCGATGCGCGAGCATCAACTCCAGGCCGGTCCCCAGCTGTCGCGCCTGATCCTCGATCTCCGCGAGCAGCGGTCGCACCAGTTCGGCTCGGTCGCTGCCGGCCGCGGCCTCGGCGAGATCGGCGACGGCCCACCGCTGGGATGTCCTGTGCCCGGACATTTTCAGTAGGTGTCCCAATGCCTCGGCCGGATCGGCGGTAAACAGTGACAACAGGCCCGCTGCCCAGTGCGCGTCGTCATGCCACAGGATCGCGGGATCGGGAGCCAGCAGTCGACGCGCGGTGGCTATGGTCTCGTGGGCCTGGTCGAACCGGCCCTGCCATACCTGCACCCGGGCCAGGGTGGCCGCCGCCGAGGCCGCGGTCATCGGTAGCTTGATGTCCCGGGCCAGCCGCAGCGCATTCTCGGCCGCGATGGCCGCGGCCTGGATTCGGCCCTCTTGCAACAGCAGGTGCGACGCGCCGCGCTGACTCTCGCATTCGTCGGCGGCTGACCCTGAGGTCCTGGACCTGCTCTGGACCAGCTTCCAGCACTGCATGGCATGCGTGCGGTCGGCGACCGCCTCGGCGGCGAACCCGAGCGCCATCAACAGCAAGGGGTCGTCGGCAACCTCGTTTACGAACCGGGGCAGACGGGTGCGTAGGGCCTGACCCGCGCCGGTGTCGTCCAGCAACGCCATTGCCATGCATACCGCCGGATCGTCCGCGCCGCGATCGAGGCGGCTGATGGCCGCGACGATGTCGCGACGGGGCTCCTCGGCGAGGCCGTGCATGCGGCACTCGATGGCTGCAGCCCACAGCAACCGACGCTGTGCGGCGTCGCCGTCCGTGAACTTGCCGGCGAGCGCCACGAGTTCGGTCGCCGACTGGCCCGATAGCGCAGCGGTCGCATTGAGGACGAATCGGGTGATGGCCAATTGCTCTGCGCTGCAATGCTTGGCACCGAGATTCTCGGCTTCGCCGAGAATGCTGATGGACTCGGCGGTCAGTCCGGAGCTGCGGGCGATCTCGGCCGCTTCGGTCAACCGGCGCACCCGAGAAGACGGTTCTGGGGACAGCACGGCCGCCCGGCGCAGGGCCGCGGCGGATTCGGCGCCGGCGCCGCGCGCATGGGCGTGCCGCGCGGCGCCTTCCAAAGCTGTGGCAACTTGCTCATCGGTGCCGAATGTGGCTTCCGCGCGGTGCCATGCCGCGCGGACCAGGTCCACCGTCGCGTCGGCGAGTGCCCGGTGGACGACTGTCCTCGTGGACAGCGGAGCTGCGCCATAGACCGTCGATCGGATCAACGGATGGCGGACGTGGATCCGGTCGCCGCCCGCCCTGATCAGGCCCGCCCGCTCCAGCGGGGCCAATTCATCGGTGAGTACCAGGCCGAGAAGATCAGCTGCGACGTCGATGTCACGTAGCTGGCCATCACTGGCCGAGATCAATAGCAGCAGCAGGCGGCCGTTGTCGGTCAGATCGTCGAGCTGGGACAGGAAAGCTCGTTCGACCCGGCGGGTCGTGGGCAGCGGCTCACCGGAGAAGGTGGCGCTGCTGCCGCGCTCGCTCAGGGCGCCGGACAGTTCGATGACTGCCAGCGGGTTGCCGCCTGCCTGCTCGAGTACCCGTTGCTGGAGCAGGGCGTCTGCGTCCTGGGCGGTGGTGCTCAACAGTTGACGGGCATGTTCGGGAGCCAAGGGACCCAATGACAATCGAGGCAGACCGTCCAGATATGCGGTGGCGCCATCGAGCCCCGTACGTTCGGCGCACAACATCATCAGCGGTGCATTACTGAGCCGGCGCGCCACGAACGCCAGAACCTCCAGCGAAGACTGGTCCAGCCACTGGACGTCATCGATGATCAGGACGATTCGGCGTCGGCTCGCCGATTCTTCGAGGAGTCCGAGTACCGCCAGGCTGACCATCAGCCGATCTGGCGTCGGGCCTTCGGCCAGGCCAAAAGCGGTCAGCAGGGCCGTGCGCTGGCGGGGTGGTAATGCCGGGGTGTGGTCGAGCACCGGGTGGATGAGTTCGTGGATGCCGGCGAAACCCACTTCGCTCTGGCTCTGCAGGCCCGAACAGCCCAGCCTGCTGTAGCCGTTGGCCACCGCCCAGTCGGCGATCGCCGATAGCAACGTGGACTTGCCGATACCGGCCTCACCGTCGACGACAAGCGCTGCGCCACTTGTGGAGATCGCGGCGAGCGTGTCGGTGACGCTTGACAACTCGGTTGACCGACCGATTATCACCGTTGCCAAGCTAGCAGCCTGAATTGGCATTGCCAACCTAGGTATGGTGTGAGGATGCGCACCGACCCGTGGTCCGACGACGCCTGCCCGATAGCCCGCACGATGGCGGTGCTGGGGCAGCGGTGGGCCATCCTGATCGCCCGCGAGGCATTGCTGGGGCGGTCCCGGTTCTCCGAATTCCGCGAGCAGCTCGGGGTGGCCTCCGATGTACTCAGCGCGCGGCTGGCCGAGTTGGTGGCCGCCGGCATCCTGGAGGTCGAGGATTATCGGGAGCCCGGCGAGCGCACGCGCAGTCGCTACGTGCTCACCGACGCCGGACATGATCTGGTGACAGTGCTCGCCGCGATGGGGCAGTGGGGTCGCAAACACCGGGTCACCACCAAGCGCAGCGGCTACCGGTTCATCGAGAAATCCACCGGCGAGCATGCACTGGTGGTCTTCCGTCGGCACGACGGCATCGCTGTACCTACCCGTGACGTGGCACTCATCGACTCGCTCAACTCCGAATGAAGTCCAGCAGATCGCGATTCAGCTGTTGCTGGTAGTCGCCGTGAATACCGTGGGGGGCGCCCGGATACACCCGTAGGGTGCCGTACCGCACCAGCTCGATCGATTTCGACGCCGCATCGTGGATCGGGACGATCTGATCGTCGTCGCCGTGGGCGATCAGGATCGGCGCTTCGAGGGCCCGCAGATCCGCGGTCAGGTCGGTTTCCGAGAACGCCTTGACGCAGTCGTACGCCGATGCGAGTCCCGCCTGCATGCCCTGGAGCCAGAAATGGTCGATCAGTCCCTGGGAGACGGTGGCACCGTCTCGGTTGAAACCGTAGAACGCCACCGCGAGTTCCCGCCAGTACCCGGATCGGTTGTCCAGTACGCGGGCCCGGATGTCGTCGAACACCGACAGCGGTGTGCCCTCGGGGTTTTCTGCTGATGCCACCATCACCGGTGGCACCGCGCCGACCGTGATCACCTTGCGCACCCGACCGGCGCCGTGGCGTGCCGCGTACCGCACCACCTCGCCACCTCCGGTGGAATGCCCCACAACGACGACGTCGGACAATCGGAGTCCGTTGATCAGCGCCGCCAGGTCTGCGGCGTAGGTGTCCATATCGTTGCCAGACCACGTCTGCTCGGACCGGCCGTGCCCCCGACGGTCGTGGGCGATGGCACGGAAACCGTTGTCGGCGAGGAGTTTCAGTTCCACATCCCACGCGTCGGCGCTGAGCGGCCAGCCATGACTGAAGACCACCGCCGGCCCGGATCCCCAGTCCTTGTAGTACAGCTGCGCCCCGTCGGAGCCCTCGATGAATGGCATGGGTGCCAGTCTGGCCTCAGCTGTCAGACGCGGCCATCAGTCAAACGACCATCGCGCCACGCGGGCCCTCGTCCGCATACCCCCGTAGTCAATTGACGGATACCGGGAGCCGGGCCGAGAACGCAGGCTGGTGACAACGACGACAGCAGGGAGACACCACATGACGGAAGCCTCCACCGCGGTGGGCGCTGCGCACGCCGCCAACCTGGACATCGAGGTCGACGGTGAACGGTTCGCCTACCGGCGCTTCGGTGGTCCTTCGGCCACGGTGCCGCCGCTGGTGCTGCTTCAGCATTTTCGCGGCAATCTCGATTACTGGGACCCAGCATTCCTGGACGTGCTCGCGGCCGACCGTGAGGTGATCACCGTCGACCTGCGCGGCGTCGGAGGCTCCACTGGCGCCACACCCGACAACATCGCGGACATGGCGCGCGGCGCCCTCCGGTTCATCGACGCGCTCGGCCTGAAATCCGTTGATCTGCTCGGTTTTTCACTCGGCGGTCACATCGCCCAGGAGATCGCGCTGGTGCGTCCGCGATTGCCGCGCCGGCTGGTGCTCGCCGGCACGGCGCCGCAGGGTGCTCCCGATCTGCACAGGTGGTCCGAGGACGTCTACGCCTACGCCTGTGCCGACGAGATCACCGCCGAAGGATTCATCGCGCTCTTCTTTTCCGGCTCCGAGAAGAGCGTCCAGCGCGGTTGGGAGTACCTGGCGCGCACCCACGCTCGAGACACCGACCGTGACGCCGAAACCACTCTGGCCTGTCGTGACGCGCAGTACCAGGCGCTGATGACTTGGGGCATACCGGAATCGTCGAAGCTGGAACGGCTTTCGGCCATCACCCAACCGACGCTTGTCGCCAACGGCGACAACGACACCATGATGTCGACCAAGAACAGTTACTTGTTGGCCGAGAGGATCCGCGGCGCCCAACTGCGCATCTATCCCGATGCAGACCACGGATTCCTCGACCAGTATCCGGTCGAGTTCGGCCAGCACGTCCGCCAATTCCTCGGCCGCTAAGGAGAATTCATGACCGACCTGCTCACCTCTGTGCTGAATGCCTACGGCGGCGTCGACCGTTGGCGGGAGTTGACCTCGGTCACCGCGCGCAAACGGTTCGGGGGCGCCATCTGGGACATCAAGGCCGTACCTGGCATCGTCGACGACGGTGAGATCACGGTCTGGATCAAAGACCAACGCACCTCGCTGTCGCCTTTCACTGCGCCCGATTTGAGGACCGCCTACACGCCGCAACGGGTCGGTATCGAGACAACAGCCGGGGACATCGTCGAGATGCTCGACGATCCCAGAGCATCGTTCGCCGGGCATACTCTCGAAACACCTTGGAGCACATTGCAATTGGCGTACTTCACGGGGTACGCCATGTGGACCTACACGGCCGAGCCGTTCAATCTCACCTTTCCCGGTGTGCGTACCGCAGAGGGCGAATCCTGGACCGAGGACGGCCAGCAATGGCGCACCCTGCACGTCGACTACCCCGACGCGATCGCCACCCACAGTCCCCACCAGATCCTGTACATCGATTCCGACGGACTGATTCGACGTCGCGACTACCAGGTCGACATTGCCGGGGGATCCCCGGGCGCTCACTACGTTTCGGATTTCGATGAGATCGGCGGTCTGGTCATCCCACGCACCCGGATGATCTACGTCCGCGACGCCGACAACCACCCGCTACCGGAGCAACTCGTGGTGTCCATCGAACTGACCGATATCACCGTCAACTGAAGGGAATGCCCATGACATATTTGTCCGATCAAGCAGAGGATCGCTTCGTCGGGGGCCCTGACGGCGAACGTTTCCACTACCGCCGATTCGGGAGGACCGGCGGAGTCCCGCTGGTGCTGTGCATGCGCCTGCGCGGAACTGTCGACCATTGGGATCCACAACTGCTCGATGCGCTGGCCGCCGAACGTGAGGTCATCGTCTTCGACAATCGGGGGACCAGCCTCTCCAGCGGTGCCGCGCCGACCACCATCGACGGGCTTGCAGACGGCGGTATCGCGTTCATCCGGGCGCTCGGGCTGACCGAGGTCGACGTGCTGGGATGGTCGTTGGGTGGCATTGTCGCCCAGGGCATTGCGTTGCGTGCACCGGAATTGGTGCGTCGGCTGGTGGTCGCGGGCAGCACGCCGGCAGGAGTGCCGGACCAGCCGGCCCCCGGGCCCCGGGTGGGGGAGATTCTCGGCCACCCCGTCAACGACGATGAGGACTACCTGTACCTGTTCTTCCCCGAAACCGATCAGGGTCGTGCCGCCGGACTGGCTTCATTGCGGCGCTTGGACACTCGGTTGCTGCAGTCCCAGGCCGCGGTGCAAGGGGACACCTATCGGGCCCAGTTGAGTGCCATCGCCGCGTTCGGTGGTTACTACCTGCGGCTGGCCGAACTGAAGCTGCCGGTGCTGGTCGTCAACGGTGCCCATGACGTGATGATCAATTCCTATGCGACCTACGCGATGTCGCAGCAACTGCCGGATGCCAAGGTGGTGCTCTACAGCGACGCCGGCCACGGATTCCTGTTCCAGCACATCGCGGATTTCGCGCACGACGTCAACCGGTTCCTGGGATGAGCGCCATGAGAGCTGTCAGCCAGGACGAACTCGGCGGGCCCGAGGTGCTACACGTGGTCGAGATCGACCGTCCTACACCAGGAATTGGGCAGATTCTGGTCCGGGTGCACGCCGCCGGTGTGAACCCGGTTGACGGGGTGAACCGTCAGAGCGGGGTACTCGTCGGGGCGACACCGTTCGTCCTGGGCTGGGATGTGTCCGGCACTGTCGAAGCCGTGGGTTTCGGCGTCACCCTCTACCGGCCCGGTGACGAGGTGTTCGGCCTGTTGCCATTCCCTCTGGGGCACGGCGCCTATGCCGACTATGTCGTCGCTCCGACTCGGGTGTTCGTGCCGAAACCGGCGAACCTCGACCATGTTCAGGCCGCCGCGTTGCCGCTGGCCGGGTTGACGGCCTACCAGGCACTGGTGGACACCGCCGGCATCGGAGAGGGCACCCGGGTGCTGATCACCGCCCCGGCCGGCGGGGTGGGACATCTGGCGGTGCAGATCGCCAAGGCATTCGGCGCGTATGTCATCGGACTGGCGTCACCCGATAACGTCGAGATAGTGACCGGCCTCGGCGCCGATGAGGTGATCGACTACACCACAACCGATTTCGCGACGGTGCTCAGCGATGTGGATGTGGTGTTCGACCTCATTGGTAACGACTATCAGCGCAAGGCGCTGCAGGTGCTCAAACCCGGCGGCACGCTGGTCTCGTCGCTGCCGCAGTCTCTGCCGGAGGTCGTCGCCGACGCTGTCGCGCGAGGTATCCGGCCGGCCGGACTGTTCGTCGAGGCCGACCGGCTGGGCATGACTGCGCTGGCAGAGCTTGCCGGCCGCGGGGCGCTGGTCCCGACGATCGCGGCCACCTTCCCGCTGGAACAGGCCGGGCAGGCGCAGTCCTACCGCGTCAGGACCGGCAAGGTGGTGTTGACCCTGTGATGGCGAACGAAGCTGGAACCGACGTCGTGGAGAGCACGGCGATCGAAGCCGATCTGCTCGTCATCGGTTTCGGTAAGGGTGGCAAGACGCTGGCCGGTGACGTCGGCCGGACAGGCCAACGGGTGGTCCTGGTCGAGCAGGCGGCGCAGATGTTCGGCGGCACCTGCATCAACACCGGTTGCGTGCCGACGAAGTCGATGGTCCATCAGGGCGAGAAGAACGCCGCGACAAACCTCCCGGGTGAACTGGCTTATGCCGCAGCGGTTGCCGCAACAGAGCGGTTGACCGCGGGGCTTCGTGCGGCCAACCTCGCTGCACTGGAAAGCATTCCGTCGGTCACGGTGCTGATCGGCACCGCCATGTTCGTAGATGCCAACACGGTGCAGGTCAGTTGTGATGCAGGTGCCGTGACGGTGAGCGCTCGTCAGATCGTCATCGGAACCGGGGCGCGCGCCGGCACCGCGGAGATACCCGGCCTGGCTGCTTGTCCGGTGGCCGTCACCAACGTCGAGCTGTTGCATCAGGCGGCTCGCCCGGAACGCCTCGTCGTTCTCGGTGGTGGATTCATCGGCCTCGAATTCGCGTCGATGTATGCCGCGTTCGGCTGCTCGGTCACGGTCCTCGAGAGGAATCCGGCAGTGCTCGCAAGCGAGGAGCCTGAGATCGCGGACATGGCGCGTTCACTGCTGTTCGCGCGCGGCGTAGATATCCAAACCGGCGCCGATGTCGTCGACGTGCAGACGATCCTCCGTCCCGGAGCCGCGCCGATGGCTCGTGTTCGGTACCTGAGCGATGGACGACCGGTGAGTGTCGACGCCGACACTGTTCTCGTCGCGCTCGGGCGCACCCCGAACACGGCTGCATTGCGCCTCGACCGGGCGGGAGTCGAGACGACCGACAGGGGTGCAGTGGTCGTCGATGACTACCGTCGAACCACCGTGCCGCACATCTTCGCCGTCGGTGATGTCACTGGGGGACCCCAATTCACCTATATCTCACTCGATGACTACCGCATCGTCGCCGACCAGCTATCCGGGGTCGATGAACCGCGGCGGGCGTCGCAGCGAACGGCAGTGCCTACGTGTCTCTTCCTCACCCCGCCGCTGGCCCGGGTGGGATTGACCGAGTCGCAGGCGCGCATTGCGGGTCACGACGTCCTCGTCGCCGCAAGTCCGGTCGCAAATCTCGCAACCGTGGCCCGTGCACGTATCGTCGAACAGACCGAAGGAATGATGAAGGTCGTCGTCGATGCCACCACCGGCAAGATTCTCGGCGCCACACTGTGGTGTCATGACGCCCAGGAAGTGATCAACATCGTCGCACTGGCGATGCGGCACGGTATCACCGCGCGTGCACTGCGCGACGAGATCTACACGCACCCTTCGATGTCGGAGTGCTTCAACCAGCTACTGGGACTATTGGCCTGAGCGCATTGCCCGGTGCGGGCGGTGCCCGCGCAACCACGCGAGGCACCGCCGCTACCGACTACCCGGCGTCGGTCATCGTCAGGACCACCCGAAAGCGCGCTTCATTGCGCATCATCCGGTCGTAACCGGCGGCCGCATCCCGCAGCGGCATCGGTTCAACCCACGGCCGAATGCCATGCAGGGCAGCGAATTCCAGGGTGTCTTCGGTATCCGCTGCGGTACCGGCAGGATGTCCATGAATGGTGCCTGAGGCGTTGATCAGTTGTAGCGGAGTTATGTCGAGTGGTTCGGCGAGCACGGCAAGCGTGAGTACCTCACCGTGTGGCGCGAGGCCGTCGCCCGCAACGCTGATCGCGGTCCGATTGGTGGCCGTCGCCGCCACCACCCGCGCGCCACCGAGCTTGCGCAGTTCGGCGGCCACGTCGGCGGCGGTCGAATCGATGTAATGGTGAGCGCCCAATTGATAAGCCATATCGGCCTTTTCGGCGCCGCGTGCGATGGCCACGGTCCGGAATCCCATGTGTGCGGCGAACTGCACGCCCAGGTGACCCAGTCCGCCGATGCCCAAGACGGCGACCACGTCGCCTGGGCGTGCACCACTGTGGCGCAGCGAATTGAACATCGTCACTCCGGCGCACGCGAGTGGTGCGGCTTCGACGGCGGTGAGGGCGTCGGGGATCCGTGCCAGTCCGGACTGGTGCACGAGCAGCATCTCGGCATAGCCGCCCGGAAACCCGGCCCCGGTCACCTTCGAGCGCGTGCAGTGCACGAAATCACCGCGGCGACAGCGGGAACAGCTCCCGCAGTAATACCCGAACCAGCCGACTGCGACGCGGTCGCCGATCTGCCAGTCGAGCACTCCGGGCCCGACCGCCACGATGTGACCGGCGACCTCATGACCGGGCGTCACCGGAAAGACCGTGTCGGGCAGGTGGCCCGCGGCGATCTGAGAGTCCGAATGGCACACGCCGCAGGCTTCGACGCGGACCAACACCTCGCCGTCGCCGGGTTCGTGCACCAGCCGGTCCGTGAGTGTGATTGCACCACCGGGTTCGGTGACCTCGACGCTCCGGTATGTGGCGACCATGAATGTGACTCCTTTGCGACAGAAACGGATCAGGCGGGGGTGGCGACGTCGAGCACCACGCGGAACCGGGCGCGGCCGGACATCATCCGGTCATACGCACGGGGTGCTTCGGTGAAAGGCATGGGCTCTACGAGCGGCGCGATCTGGTGCGTGAGGCTGAACGCCAGGTTGTCTTCGTTGTCGATCGCAGAACCGGTCAGACTGCCGAGGATGCTGCGGCCCCCGAAGATCAGGTCGGATGTGTGAACAGGCAGCGGCTCGGGGGATGCCCCGACAACGACCAAACGTCCGCGGGGCCGCAGTCCGGCGACCAACCCTGCCATCGACGGTCCGCTCGACGCCGTCGCGATGACGGCGGCGGCACCGCCGAGTGCGTTGAGCGTCGATGCGACATGTTCGGTCGAGCTGTCGATGAAATGGTCGGCGCCCAATGTCTTTGCCAGCTCCTCCTTCCCGGTGCCGCGCGCGACGGCGGCGACCTGGAATCCCATCTTCTTTGCGTACTGGATGCCGAGATGGCCGAGCCCGCCGATGCCTTGGATCGCCACCAAGCTGTTCAGCGGTGGCCCAGCGGCGCGTATCGCGTTGAACACTGTGACACCCGCGCAGAGCAGCGGGGCTGCGGTGAGCGCGTCGAAACCGTCTGGGACACGGACCAATCCGGTGGACCGGGCGTACATGATCTCGGCATAGCCGCCGTCTGTGGTGGTACCCGGCTGTGGTTGATCACTGCAGTTGACGAAGTCTCCGCGGCGGCAGAAGTCGCACTGCCCGCACTGCCCGCCGAGAAACCCCACTCCGACGCGGTCACCGGCCTGCCAGCGTGGATCGACGCCGGTGCCGACAGCGTCGATGATGCCGATCACCTCATGTCCCGGCACCACCGGTTCCTGCGGGTCGGTTCGCTGCCCCTCCACGGCGAGCACGTCGCTGTGGCACACCCCGCAGGCCAACACGCGGATGCGGACCTGCCCATGGTCCGGCTCCCGAAGTTCCCGTTCCACGAGGGTGAATTGCCGCTGTCCGGTCACCTGATACGCCCGATATGCCGTCACCACGTCAGGACATCAACCCGGACCGAATCGCGGTATCCGCACGGTGACCGTCGTTTGGCGTGCGGCGGGCGTGACGGTCTTCCAAGTGATCTGGCCAGGTTGGCAAGCGTTGTCCGCCGCGGCCGGCAGTCAGATTACTTATGCCGCGCTTCGCGATGCACGGCGAGAATCACCGGCATGAACGAATTGTCGAGCGCTGAAATGGCATTGGCTGCGATTCTCCCGGTGCTGGCCGCCGCCGTCGGCGAGAGTGTGCGATTGCCGACGCCCTGCCCGGGATTCGATGTGGCCGCGCTGGCGGATCATCTGGCGGGAACTGTGACAATGGTGGGCGAGGCGGCTGGGGCGCAGGTTTTCGTCACGCAGAACGCGGGCATCGGGACACGCATCTCGCAGACCACGAATTCGGTGATCGACGCCTGGCGCGCTCGGGGCACGGAAGGCGACGCGATGTTCGCCGGCAGGGTCATGCCTGCGCACCTGGCGTTGGGAGTGCTGTCGGTCGAGTTGGTGGTGCACGGTTGGGACTTCGCGCAGGCACTGGCACGCCCGCTGGCTGTCGCCGCCGCACACGCCGACTTCGTGCTCTCGCTTGCACAGCGCATCATCACCCCGGACAGTCGGCGTACTGCGGGGTTCGACCCTCAGGTACCGGTAACCACCGATGCCGAGGCTCTTGATCGCTTGGTCGCTTTCACCGGGCGTCATCCGCGACAACACGTTGCGTGACTCCAGAAGGCGCAGTAATTGGTTTGCAAGTTGATGCATAAACATGCAGAATCGCTCGTATGACTTCTGTGGCGGTGGCCGGCGCCAGTGGGTATGCCGGCGGCGAGATTCTGCGGCTTCTGCTGGGCCATCCGGCCTATGCCGATGGTCGCCTCACCATCGGCGCGCTGACCGCCGCGGGCAATGCCGGCACCACGGTCGGTGACCACCACCCGCACCTGCTGCCGATCGCGCAGCAGGTGCTGCAGCCCACCGAGGTCGACGTCCTCGCCGGGCACGACGTCGTGTTCCTGGGCCTGCCGCACGGTCATTCGGCCGCGCTCGCACAGCAACTCGGCCCCGACACCCTGATCGTCGACTGTGGCGCCGACTTCCGGCTCACCGACGCCGCCGCGTGGGAGAAGTTCTACGGCTCCGAGCACGCCGGCAGCTGGCCCTACGGTCTGCCCGAGCTGCCCGGCGGCCGCGACAAGCTCCTGGGCACCAAACGCGTCGCGGTACCGGGCTGCTACCCGACGTCGGCGCTGCTGGCGCTCGTCCCCGCCGTCGCCGCTGGGCTCGTCGAGCCCAACGTCACCGTTGTCGCGGTGAGCGGTACCTCGGGCGCGGGCAAGTCGGGCAAGGTCGACCTGTCGGCCGCCGAGGTCATCGGCTCGGCCCGTGCCTACAACGTCGGCGGTGCGCACCGGCACACCCCGGAGATCGCCCAGGGCCTGCGGGCCGTCACCGACAAGGACGTGACGGTGTCGTTCACCCCGGTGCTGATCCCGACGTCGCGCGGCATCCTGGCGACCTGCACCGCACGCACCACCGCATCTGTCGAGGAAATCCGGGCGGCGTACGAAAAGGCCTACGCCAGTGAGCCGTTCATCCACCTGTTGCCGGAAGGTCAACTGCCCAAGACGGGTTCGGTGGTGGGCAGCAACGCCGCGCAGATCGCGGTCGCGGTCGACGAGGATGCCAAGACCCTGGTGGCGCTGTGCGTCATCGACAACCTGACCAAGGGCACCGGCGGCGCGGCAGTACAGTCCATGAACATCGCGCTCGGCTGGCCGGAAACCGAAGGACTATCCACCGTGGGAGTAGCACCGTGACCGACACCCCGTCCCTGCATCGCAACCAGGGCGTCACCGCGCCGGAAGGCTTCCGGGCCGCCGGAATCGCCGCCGGTATCAAGGCGTCCGGGAAACCGGACCTGGCGCTGGTGTTCAACGAGGGACCCGATCTGTCGGCCGCGGGCGTGTTCACCCGCAACAAGGTGCGGGCCGCTCCCGTGCAGTGGAGCGAGCAGGTACTCAAATCCGGCCGGCTGCGGACCGTGATCCTGAATTCCGGTGGCGCCAACGCATGTACCGGTCCGGGCGGATTCCAGGACACCCACCAGACCGCCGAGGCCGTCGCCGCCGCGCTGAGCGACTGGGGCACCGAGACCGGGGCCATCGAGGTCGCGGTGTGCTCGACGGGCCTGATCGGTGACCGGCTGCCGATGGACAAGGTGCTCGCCGGTGTCACCGAGATCGTGCACGAGATGGCCGGTGGCCTCTCCGGCGGTGACGAGGCCGCGCGGGCCATCATGACCACCGACACGGTGCCGAAACAGGTTGCGCTGCACCATCCGGGCAAGTGGACCGTCGGCGCCATGGCCAAGGGCGCCGGCATGATGGCGCCGTCACTCGCGACCATGCTGGTGGTCATCACCACCGACGCCGTCGCGGACGCCGAGGCCCTCAAGCTGGCGCTGAAGAACGCCGCCGGCAAGACGTTCGACCGGCTCGACATCGACGGCAGCTGCTCCACCAACGACACCGTCCTGCTGCTGAGCTCCGGCGCCAGCGAAATCCGGCCCAGCCAAAGCGAATTGGACGAGGCCGTCCTGGCCGTCTGCGACGACCTGTGCGCGCAACTGCAGGCCGACGCCGAAGGTGTCACCAAGCGCATCGCGATCACCGTCAAGGGCGCGGCCAGTGAGGACGACGCCCTCGTGGGCGCGCGGGCCCTCGCGCGCGACAGCCTCGTGAAGACCGCGCTGTTCGGGTCCGACCCCAACTGGGGCCGGGTCCTGGCCGCGATCGGCATCGCGCCCATCGAACTCGTCGCCGACCGGATCAGCGTGTCGTTCAACGGTTCCGCGGTGTGCATCGACGGCGCCGGTGCGCCGGGTGCCCGCGACGTCGACCTGTCGGGTGCCGATATCGAGGTCATCGTCGATCTGAAGATCGGCGAGCACGAGGCGACGATCCGGACCACCGACCTGTCGCACGCCTACGTCGAAGAGAACTCGGCGTACAGCTCATGAGCACCGCCGGGCTCACCACCGCGGTCAAAGCTGCGGTCCTCGCCGAAGCCCTGCCGTGGCTCAAGCAGCTGCACGGCAAGATCGTCGTCGTCAAGTACGGCGGCAATGCCATGACCGACGACACCCTCAAGGCGGCCTTCGCCGCCGACATGGCGTTCCTGCGCAACTGTGGCATCCAGCCCGTCGTCGTGCACGGGGGCGGGCCGCAGATCAGCGCCATGTTGAAACGCCTTGGTATCGAAGGTGATTTCAAGGGCGGCTTCCGGGTCACCACGCCAGAGGTGCTCGAGGTTGCGCGCATGGTGTTGTTCGGGCAGGTCGGTCGCGAACTGGTCGGGCTGATCAACGCCCACGGCCCGTACGCTGTCGGCATCACCGGTGAGGACGCGCAGCTGTTCACCGCGGTGCGGCGCAGCGTGACGGTCGACGGCGTGCCCACCGACATCGGACTGGTCGGCGACGTCGAGCACGTCAACGCCGACGCCATCCTGGATCTCATCGATGCGGGCCGGATTCCGGTGGTGTCCACCATTGCTCCCGACGCCGACGGCGTGGTGCACAACATCAACGCCGACACCGCGGCGGCTGCCGTGGCCGAGGCGCTCGGCGCCGAGAAGCTGCTGATGCTCACCGACGTCGAAGGCCTGTACACCGACTGGCCGGACCGCAACTCGCTGGTCACCGAAATAGACACGGCCGCACTGGCACAACTGCTCCCGAAGCTCGAATCCGGCATGGTGCCCAAGATCGAGGCATGCCTGCGGGCCGTGGAGAACGGCGTCCCGAGCGCGCACGTCATCGACGGCCGTGTCGAACACTGCGTCCTCGTCGAACTGTTCACCAACGAGGGCACCGGAACCAAGGTCGTATCACCCGCATGAAGGAAACCGAAGCAATGCAAGCCCGTTGGCAGGCAGTGATGACCAACAACTACGGCACGCCGCCGGTCGCCCTGGTCAGCGGCGACGGTGCCGTGGTCACCGATGCCGACGGCAAGAGCTACGTCGACTTCCTCGCCGGCATCGCGGTCAACGTGCTGGGGCATCGTCACCCGGCGGTGATCGAGGCCGTCACCACCCAGCTGAAGACGTTGGGGCACACGTCGAATCTGTATGCCACCGAACCGGGCATCGCGCTGGCCGAGGCCCTGGTGGCGCAGATCGGTGCGCCGGCCCGGGTGTTCTTCTGCAACTCCGGCGCCGAAGCCAACGAAGCCGCATTCAAGATCAGCCGCCTCACCGGCCGCACCAAGATCGTTGCGGCGCAAGGGGCGTTCCACGGCCGCACCATGGGATCGCTGGCACTGACCGGTCAGCCCGGCAAGCAGGAGCCGTTCCTGCCGTTGCCCGGCGACGTCACCCACGTGCCCTACGGCGACGCCGACGCGCTCGAAGCGGCGGTGACCGACGAGACCGCGGCGGTGTTCCTCGAACCGATCATGGGCGAGGGGGGCGTCGTCACGCCGCCGGCCGGCTACCTGGCCAAGGCCCGCGAGGTCACCACGAAACACGGTGCGCTGCTGGTGCTCGACGAGGTGCAGACCGGTATCGGCCGCACCGGCGCCTTCTACGCGTATCAGCACGACGGCATCACGCCCGACGTCATCACGCTGGCCAAGGGCCTCGGCGGCGGACTGCCCATCGGCGCCTGCATCGCCATCGGGGCGGCAGCCGACCTGCTGCAGCCGGGCATGCACGGCAGCACCTTCGGCGGTAACCCGGTGTGCACCGCCGCGGGCCTGGCGGTCGTCAAGACGCTGGCCGACGACGATCTGGTGCACCGCGCCGACGCCGCGGGCAAGACGCTGGCGCACGGCATCGAGGAGCTGGGCCACCCGCTCGTCGATCACGTGCGGGGCCGCGGGCTGCTCCTCGGCGTCGTCCTGACCGCGCCGCAGGCCAAGGCCGTCGAAAATGCCGCGCGCACAGCGGGTTTCCTCGTCAACGCCGCGGCCGCCGACGTCGTACGCCTCGCACCGCCGCTGGTCATCACCGACGCGCAGATCGACGCGTTCCTGACCGCTCTACCCACCGTTCTCGACACCGCAGCAGGGGAGTCCCAGTGATCCGCCATTTCCTCCGTGACGACGACCTGACTCCCGTGGAGCAGGCCGAGGTCCTGGCGCTGGCCGCCGAACTCAAGAAGGCGCCGTTCAGCCGTCGGCCACTGGAAGGGCCGCGGGGCATCGCCGTCATCTTCGAGAAGAACTCCACCCGCACCCGCTTCTCGTTCGAGATGGGCATCGCCCAACTCGGCGGGCACGCGGTCGTCGTCGACGGTCGCAGCACCCAATTGGGCCGCGAGGAGACCCTCGAGGACACCGGTGCGGTGCTGTCGCGCTACGTCGACGGCATCGTCTGGCGCACGTTCGCGCAGGAACGCCTCACGGCCATGGCGTCGGGTGCCACCGTCCCGATCATCAACGCGCTGTCCGACGAGTTCCACCCCTGCCAGGTACTGGCCGATCTGCAGACCATCGCCGAGCGCAAGGGCAAGCTGGCCGGGCTGAACATGAGCTACCTCGGCGACGGCGCCAACAACATGGCGCACTCACTGATGGTCGGCGGCGTCACCGCGGGCATCAGCGTGACCATCGCCGCGCCGAAGGGCTTCGAGCCCGACCCGCAGTTCGTCGAGGCCGCCAAGAAGCGCGCGGCCGAGACGGGGGCGACCGTCACCGTCACCACCGACCCGCAGGCCGCGGCCGACGGTGCCGACATCCTCGTCACCGACACCTGGACCTCGATGGGCCAGGAGAACGACGGCCTGGACCGCGTGCGGCCGTTCCGTCCGTTCCAGATCAACACCGCGCTGCTCGGCCGGGCGGCAGCCGACGCCGTCGTGCTGCACTGCCTGCCGGCGCACCGTGGCGACGAGATCACCGACGAGGTGATCGACGGCCCGCAGAGCGCGGTGTTCGACGAGGCCGAGAACCGTCTGCACGCGCAGAAGGCGATGCTGGTCTGGCTGCTGGAGCGCAACGCGCGATGACAGCATCGACCCGGGCCGGACGGCAGTCGCGCATCGTGGCGCTGCTGTCGTCGAACCCGGTGCGCAGTCAGACCGAACTCGCGGCCCTGCTCGCCGCGGAAGGCATCGACGTCACCCAGGCCACGCTGTCGCGGGACCTGGAGGAACTCGGTGCGGTCAAGCTGCGCGGCGCCGACGGCGGCACCGGCGTCTACGTCGTCCCCGAGGACGGCAGCCCCGTCAAAGGCGTCTCGGGCGGCACCGAGCGGCTGTCCCGTCTGCTCGGCGAGCTGCTCGTGTCCACGGACGCCAGCGCCAACCTGGCGGTGTTACGTACGCCACCTGGGGCCGCGCAGTACCTGGCCAGTGCAATAGATCGGGCGGCTCTGCCTTATGTTGTGGGCACGATCGCCGGTGATGACACCCTTTTGGTTGTCGCCCGCGAACCGATGAGCGGCGCCGAGCTCGCCGCCACCTTCGAGAACCTGTAGCAGTACGAGAACAAGGAGATTGACACATGTCCGAGCGCGTCATCCTGGCGTATTCCGGCGGTCTGGACACTTCGGTCGCGATCAGCTGGATCGGCAAGGAGACCGGCAAAGAGGTCGTTGCCGTGGCCATCGACCTGGGCCAGGGCGGCGAGGACATGGAGGTGGTGCGTCAGCGTGCCATCGACTGCGGCGCCGTCGAGGCCGTCGTGGTCGACGCGCGTGACGAGTTCGCCGACGAGTACTGCCTGCCGACCATCAAGGCCAACGCGCTGTACATGGACCGGTACCCGCTGGTGTCGGCCATCTCGCGGCCGCTGATCGTCAAGCATCTCGTCGAGGCCGCCCGCAGCCACGGCGGCACTGTCGTCGCGCACGGCTGCACCGGCAAGGGCAATGACCAGGTCCGCTTCGAGGTCGGCTTCAACACCCTGGCGCCCGAGCTGGAGGTCATCGCCCCGGTCCGCGACTACGCCTGGACCCGCGAGAAGGCCATCGCCTTCGCGCAGGAGAACGACATCCCGATCAACGTCACCAAGAAGTCGCCGTTCTCCATCGACCAGAACGTGTGGGGCCGCGCCGTCGAGACCGGTTTCCTCGAGGACCTGTGGAACGCCCCGACCAAGGACGTCTACGACTACACCGAGGACCCGACGGTCCACTTCAACACCCCCGACGAGCTGATCATCAGCTTCGACAAGGGCCGCCCCGTCGCGATCGACGGCCGCCCGCTGAGCGTGCTGCAGATCATCCAGGAGCTGAACTCCCGCGCCGGTGCGCAGGGTGTCGGCCGCCTCGACGTCGTCGAGGACCGCCTCGTCGGCATCAAGTCCCGCGAGATCTACGAGGCCCCGGGCGCCATGGTGCTGATCACCGCACACACCGAGCTCGAGCACGTCACCCTGGAGCGCGAGCTGGGCCGCTACAAGCGCGGCGTCGACCGCAAGTGGGGCGAGCTGACCTACGACGGTCTCTGGTACAGCCCGCTGAAGGCCTCGCTGGAGGCGTTCGTCGAGCACACCCAGCAGCACGTCTCCGGCGACATCCGCCTGGTCCTGCACGGCGGTCACATCACCGTCAACGGCCGTCGCTCGGGTGAGTCGCTCTACGACTTCAACCTCGCCACGTACGACGAGGGCGACAGCTTCGACCAGAGCGCCGCCAAGGGCTTCGTCCAGCTGCACGGCCTGAGTTCCAAGATCTCCGCCAAGCGCGATCTGGGTTTGTAAATCTCCCGCGAGCGGCCGTGTTTGTACATCGACACACCGTGTTCAGCTGTACAAAAGCGGCCGCTCGCACTCGACGAGGGGCACGTTAATGAGCACCGGTGGGACCAACGAGGGTTCGCTGTGGGGTGGCCGGTTCGCCTCCGGCCCGTCTGATGCGCTTGCCGCACTGAGCAAGTCGACGCACTTCGACTGGGCGCTGGCGCCATATGACGTCACCGCGTCCAAGGCGCACGCCCGCGTGCTGCACAACGCCGGGTTGCTCACCGACGAGCAGCGCGACGGGCTGCTGGCCGGGCTGGACAGCCTCGGGAACGACGTCGCAGACGGTTCCTTCGGGCCGCTGCCGACGGACGAGGACGTGCACGGCGCGCTGGAGCGCGGCCTGATCGACCGCGTCGGTGAGGACCTCGGTGGCCGGCTGCGCGCCGGCCGGTCCCGCAACGACCAGGTGGCGACGCTGTTCCGCATGTGGCTGCGCGACGCCATCAAGACCGTCGGCAACGGCGTGCTCGACGTGGCGGCCGCGCTGGCCGGCCAGGCCGAGGCGCACCCCACGGCGATCATGCCCGGCAAGACGCATCTGCAATCGGCGCAGCCCGTGCTGTTGGCCCACCACCTTCTCGCGCACGCGCACCCACTGCTGCGCGACGCCGACCGGCTGCTCGATCTGGACAAGCGGGCGGCGGTGTCGCCCTACGGTTCCGGTGCGCTCGCCGGTAGCTCGCTCGGCCTTAGCCCCGACGCCATCGCGGCGGATCTGGGATTCAATGCGGCTGCGGACAATTCGATCGACGCCACTTCTTCGCGCGACTTCGCCGCCGAGGCGGCTTTCGTGTTCGCCATGATCGCCGTGGATCTGTCCCGCCTGTCCGAGGACATCATCCTCTGGAGCACAACGGAATTCGGCTACGTCAAGCTGCACGACTCCTGGTCGACCGGCAGCTCGATCATGCCGCAGAAGAAGAACCCCGACATCGCCGAACTGGCCCGTGGCAAGTCCGGCCGCCTCATCGGCAACCTGGCCGGTCTACTGGCGACGCTCAAGGCGCAGCCGCTGGCCTACAACCGGGATCTGCAGGAGGACAAGGAGCCGGTCTTCGACTCCGTCGCTCAGCTCGAGCTGCTGCTGCCCGCGATGGCCGGCCTGGTCGGCACCCTGACCTTCGACACCGACCGGATGGCCGCGCTGGCGCCGCTCGGCTACACCCTTGCCACCGACATCGCGGAATGGATGGTGCGCCAAGGTATTCCGTTCCGCGTCGCGCACGAGGCAGCAGGTGCGGCGGTCAAGGCCGCAGAGGCCAGGGGAGTCGGGCTGGAAGAACTCGCCGCCGACGAGCTGGCCGGTATCCACCCGGGACTCACCGAGGAAGTGCGCGACGTCCTGACCATCGCCGGTTCGGTCAAGTCGCGTGATGCCCGCGGCGGCACGTCGCCGGCGAGGGTTGCCGAGCAGCTCACCATCGTGCGGGATCGGGCGGCGCAACTGCGGTCACAGCTGGGGTAGGCGCCGGTGGACGTCGAGGCGGTGGTGCTGCGAGCCCAACTGCTCGGCGACGTCGGCCAGTGGCAAGCCGCCGCGGACCTGCTGTCGTCCGCCCTTGCCGAGCACCCGCACGGGGGACAGCTGCTCGAAGCATTCGCCGTCGCGGTCTACAACGTCGGAGATCTGGACCGTGCGCGCGCCGCCGCAGATGCGGCGATAGCGCAAGACGGCACGTCGCTGTTGGCGTTGCAGGTGCTGGCGCGCGTCAGCCTTTCGGCGAGCCGCACCGCAGACGCGGTCCGATATGCCCGTAAGGCTGTAGAAGCGAATCCCCATGACGCCGACGCGCACATGCTCCTCGCAACCTGCCTGGCGGAGGTGCCGGATCGACGTGCCGCGAGGACGGCCCTGGATCGGGCGTTGGAACTCGAATCCCATGACGCTGAGCTGTTTTTGGCCGCAGCACGCGTGGCCCGCCGGTGTGGCGACGACCGCGCTGCGCAATTCATCGCCACCGGATTGAGCCTCGATCCATCAAGTGCTGATCTACAGACCGAGGCCGCCGCGGCTCGGCCTTTCGCCGGAGGGCGCGTGGCGGGTCTGTCCGCGGTTCTCGTCGACGAACCCACCCACGGCGCAGCACGGCACACTCTCGCGCAGACCGTGTGGGGCACCATCGCTCGGCTTGCCGGCGGCGTCTGGATCTACACGTTGGCGGTGGTCCTCTTCTCCGCGTGGGTGCCGCCGTCGGTGTTGCGTCATCTGGCCCCGGTGTTGATGGCGCCGCTGCTGGTGCACTGGATTCGCACCTTCTCTCGAGTGCGCAAGCAGCTTCCGCGCGGTTACCTGGCCCGGCGGCTGTGGCGCGGTCCGATTGCGTTGGCCGGCATCGGGTTGGCCGCATTGGCCGCATTCATCGCCACGGTCGCACCTGTGCTGATCATCGTTGGATGGAGCCCAAATGGTGTACGCCTCGGGTATCAGGCACTGATCGTCGCGTGCCTGCTGGCCGGTCTCGCTCACGTCATGGTGACCATCGGGCGCCTTCGCAGCGACCGCGACGTGAGCTTGGGCGACCATCTGACCGAGCAATCGGGCTACTGGTTGGTGTGGCTGCTCGGCTTGGGACTGCCGGTCGGCCTGGGATGGGCGTGCTACCGATTGGCGGCGCAGCCCGGCGCGCTGTGGTTCGCACTGATGGTGCTGCCGATCGTGTTCGGGGTCCGCTGTGTGGAGTACGTCGTGGCCCTGGCCGGCCGGGGTCTGCGATGGTCGGGGTATGTCATGGCGGCGCTGTTCCTCGCCGGTTGTGTGTGGCTCGTGCTGTGGTGCGGTCACCGGGCGGTGAGTGTCGATTTCAGGTATCGGCCGGGGCCGTTGTCACCCGGCAACATTCAGGTGCCGACGTTCAGCCCATTGCCACCCATACCGACCTTCACGGTGCCGGTGCCCAGCCGCTGAAGCAGCCGACACCGCCGATCGTCTGCGGGCCCGCCTGCAGGGCTGAGGCCGTCGGCGGCCGTAGGCTCGGGCGGTGCCAGCTCGCAGCCGCGCCGCGGTCTACGCCAGACGACGCAAACGTCGGATGGCGAAGGTCGAGCACGACCTGACGACGCAGCAGTGGGCTGTCCTGCAAGAGATCTGGGGCGGCTGCGCCTACTGCGGCGCCGACGACGCCGACCTGCAGAAGGATTGCGTGCAGCCCATCTCCCGCGGCGGGCGGTACACGCTCGATAATGTGGTGCCCGCCTGCCGGTCCTGCAATGCGAGCAAGTGCAACGCCGAGGTGACGGGTTGGCTGCGCCGAAAGAAGTTGGACGAAGGCAGGTTTCTGCTCAGGAAGGCCACCATCGCCAGGGAACTGGCGCAATACTGAGCCGATGGCCGGTACCCAGACGCCCGAAGTGCGCCTGGCGGAGCTCATCGCCGCGCTGTCGCTGGCCACCGATCTCGGTCTGGGGCAGCCGCAGGAACACGTGTTGCGCCAGACGGTCATCGCGACGCGCCTGGCCGCCGCGGCGGGGATGGCGCCCGAACATCAGGCCGCGGCCTTCTACGTGTCGCTGCTGGCCTGGATGGGGTGCGTCGCCGACTCGCACGAGCTGGCGCACTGGTTCGCCGACGATCTCCAGATGCGTGCCGACAGCTACCAGGTGGACAAGGCCGGCCCCGGCATGGCGCGGTTTCTGCTCGGACACCTCGCGCAGGGGCAGCCGGCGTTGCAGCGCATCACCATGGTCGGCCGCTTCCTGGCCCAGGGCGTCGCCGATATGCCGAAACTCTTAGTCAGCCACTGTCAGACGGCCAGCGACATCGCCGACCGCCTGGACCTGCCGCCCGAGGTACGTGCCGCACTGCTGGACGCCTTCGAGCGCTGGGACGGCAAAGGTGTGCCGGGGCGGGCCCGGGGTGCGGATATCCAGCCGGTGATGCGCGTCGTCCACATCGCGGACGACGCCGAGGTGCACCACCGCGCCGGCGGCGCCGAAGCGGCGCTGGAAATGCTGCGCAGCCGCCGGGGGACCGAGTTCGACCCGGAACTCGTCGACCTGTGTTGCAGCCGTCCGGACGAGATCTTCGGGGGACTCGACACCGTCGACGCCTGGGGTTCGGTGATCCAAGGCTGCACACCGCTGGATCGCACTGTTCCGGACGCGGAGCTGACTGCGGTGCTGCGGGTCTTCGCCGACTACGCCGACCTGAAATCGCCTTGGTTCCTGGGCTATTCACGCCGCGTCGCCGAACTCGCCACGGCAGCGGCCACAGTTGCCGGCCTCAGTGCGGACGACGTCGCCCTCGCCGAGCGTGCGGCGCTGGTGCACCGGATCGGGGCCATCGGCGTGTCGACGGGCATCTGGAACAAGCCCGGCCCCTTGACCATTTCCGAGCGCGAACGCGTCCGCACGGTCCCGTATCTCACCGAACGCGTGCTGTGCCGCCAACCGCGGCTGTGCGAGATCGGCGCGATCGCCGCGGCCGGCCACGAACGCATGGACGGCAGCGGATATCCCCGCGGCCTGACCGGCACGGCGATTCCCGCGCCCGCCCGGCTGCTGGCCGCCGCGGTGGTCTACCAGGCGCTCGGCGAGGATCGCCCGCACCGGACGGCGTTCGCGCCCGCCGACCGCACCGCGGCCATGCACGCCGAGGTCACAGCGGGACGGCTCGACGCCGACGCCGTCGCCGCGGTACTCACCGCCGCAGGCTGCCGACCGGGTCGCCGCCCCCGGCTCGTCGCCGGCCTGACCGGCCGCGAACTCGAAGTGCTCGAGCTACTGGTCCGTGGGTCGTCGAATCGGCAGATCGCGCAACACCTTTCGATCACGCCGCGCACCGTCGGCACCCATGTCGAACACATCTACACCAAGATCGGGGTGTCGACCCGCGGTGCCGCCGCGATGTTCGCCATGCGCCACGGGCTGGTCAGCGCGGCCGAATAGATCGGGTATTCACCCGATGTGTCAGGGTGCCTGCGGGTCGTAGAACCGATACATGGACCACGACACCGGCACGGGATGGGCCGTGGCGGGCGCCTTCCTGGAGGCCTTCGCCGGCCAGGATTTCGCCGCGCTGGCCGAATGCCTTGATCCCGACGTACATTTCCGCGCCCTGATCCCGCCGGGTCTGGTCGACGTGACCGGGGCCGACGACACCGTCGGCCGGTTCCGGCACTGGTTCGGCGCCGACAACTTCGAACTGGTCGACGCCTCCGTCGGCCGCGTGGGGGACCGCGTCGCGTTGAGCTGGCGGGTCCGCACCTCGCCGCCCGGTGACCCGACCGCCGTCAGGATCGTCGAGCAGCGCCTGTTCGCCGCCGCCGATGAGCGCATCCATTCAATCGACTTGCTGTGCTCAGGATTTCAGCCCGAACCGAAGGAGAACCGTTCATGAGCTCGAAAGTGGCGATCAGCCTCACCACCGGTCTTGAGGACGCCGAGAAGGTCACCATCGCCCTGCTGATGGCGGTCGGTGCGGCCGAACAGGGACACCCGACGATGATGTTCCTGGCCAAGGAAGCCGTACGGCTGGGCCAGCCCGGATTCGCCCTCGGTGTCGCCTGCGACGGCTGCCCGCCGCTACCGGACCTCATGGCCCGCTACGAAGCCGCCGGCGGCAGGTTCCTCATCTGCCCGATCTGCTTCAACGCCAAAGCCCTTGATGCAGAGAATATTCTGACCAACGCCGACCTCGGCGGCACCGTCCCGCTGTGGCAGTGGATCGGCGACGAGCCGGCCACCACGTTCAGCTACTGAACTTTCTCGGAGAGTTCCATCCAGCGTTCCTCCAGCTCGGTCACTTCGCCTTCGAGCTCGCGCAGCGAGCCGGTAAGACGTTGCAGCCCTTCGTAGTCGCCCTGGTCGTGCTCGGCCAGACGCTGGTGTGCGGTGTCGATCTGGCCGGCGAGCTTCTCCAGCCGCCGTTCGATGGCGGTCAGTTCCTTCTGGGCCGCACGCAGCTCGGCACCGGACAGCCCCTCAGGCGCCGCCGCGGCCGGTTTGGCTGCGGCGGTACCGGTTTGGGCCGCGTGCGTCGCCCGCAGGCGCAGGTACTCGTCGACCCCGCCGGGCAGGTGCCGCAACCGGCCACCGAGGATGCCGAACTGCTGATCGGTGACGCGCTCGAGGAAGTACCGGTCGTGGCTGACGACGATCAGCGTGCCGGGCCACGAGTCCAACAGGTCCTCCATGGCCGCCAGCATGTCGGTGTCCAGGTCGTTGGTCGGCTCGTCGAGGATCAGCACGTTGGGCTGTTCGAGCAGGATCAGGAGCAGCTGTAGCCGGCGCTGCTGCCCACCGGACAGATCCTGCACCGGCGTGGACAGCTGCGCGCTGGCGAAGCCGAGGCGCTCCAGCAGCTGACTCGGGCTGAGTTCCTGTGCCTTGGAACCGGATCCGAACGTGTACGTCGTGGCCAGCCGACTGAGCACCACACGTACGGGTTCGTCGAGATGCTCGGCCAGCTTCTCCACGCCCTGGGTCAGCGTGGCGATCTGCACCGTCTTGCCGTGCTTGACCCGGCCCTCGGTCGGCTCGACCGAGCCGTCGATCAGTCCGAGCAGCGTCGACTTGCCGGCGCCGTTGACGCCGAGGATGCCCGTGCGCTCGCCGGGGGCGATCCGCCACTCGACGTCCTGCAGCACCTGCCGGTCTCCGTAGGTCACCGACGCGTCCAGAATGTCGACGACCTGCTTGCCCAGCCGGGTCACCGCCAGCGACTGCAGCGCCACCTTGTCGCGGATCTCGGGCACGTCGGCGATCAGCGCGTTGGCGGCGTCGATGCGGAACTTCGGCTTCGACGTCCGCGCGGGTGCACCGCGGCGCAGCCACGCGAGCTCCTTGCGGGCCAGGTTCTGCCGCCGTGCCTCACTGGCGGCCGCCTGCCGGTCCCGTTCGACGCGCTGCAGGATGTACGCCGCGTAGCCGCCCTCGAACGGTTCGACGATGCGGTCGTGCACCTCCCAGGTCGCCGTGCAGACCTCGTCGAGGAACCACCGGTCGTGGGTGACGACGAGCAGGCCGCCGGCATTGGCGGCCCAGCGCTTCTTGAGATGCGCTGCCAGCCACGTGATCGCCTCGACGTCGAGGTGGTTGGTGGGCTCGTCGAGGATCAGGACGTCGTGGTCGCCGGCGAGCAGGCGGGCGAGCGCCACGCGGCGGCGTTGCCCACCCGAGAGCGTGCCGATCACCGCATTCCAGTCGAGGTCGCCGAGGAGCCCGGCGATGACGTCGCGGCCGCGGGGATCACCCGCCCACTCGTGCTCGGGAACGTCGCCGACGACGGCGTGCCCGACGGTGTCGGTGTGGTCGAGGGTGTCGGCCTGGTCGAGCATCCCGATCCGGACGCCGCCGCGTACCGTCACTCGCCCGGAGTCGGGCTTGAGCCGGCCGCCCAGCATTGCCAGCAAACTGGATTTGCCGTCGCCGTTACGGCCGACGATGCCGATTCGGTCGCCCTCCTCGATCCCGACCGTCAGCGAATCGAAAACCACACGGGTCGGAAATTCCAGATGCAGGGCTTCGGCCCCCAATAGATGCGCCATCAGGCGCAGATTCTAGGCGTCGGTCGCGGGTGCCCCTGCCACGCCGTAACCACGAGGTAACCAGCGCGTTGTGCCATGATGGCGTCGTAATCAGGGGGATTTGTACTTATTTGACCAAAAGGGAGTACCCGGTGGTGGATTTTTCGGTGATCACCGGGCCGGTGGAGCGGTTGGTAGCTACCGCGCAAAACGGCCTGGAAGTGCTGCGCTACGGCGGGCTGGAGACCGGCGCCGTGCCGTCGCCGTTCCAGATCGTCGAGAGCGTGCCGATGTACCGCCTGCGGCGCTATTTCCCGCCCGACGCCCGTCCGGGTGCGGCGCCGGCCGGTTCGCCGGTACTGATGGTGCATCCGATGATGATGTCCGCCGACATGTGGGACGTGACGCGCGACGACGGCGCCGTCGGCATCCTGCACGCCGCGGGCCTGGACCCGTGGGTCATCGACTTCGGCTCGCCCGATCAGGTCGAGGGCGGCATGGACCGCAACCTCGCCGACCACGTGGTGGGGCTCAGCGCGGCCATCGACACCGTCAAGGCGACCACGGGCAAAGACGTCCATCTGGCCGGCTATTCGCAGGGCGGCATGTTCGCGTACCAGACCGCCGCGTACCGGCAGTCCCGCGATCTGGCCAGCATCATCGCGTTCGGGTCTCCCGTGGACACCCTGGCCGCACTGCCGATGAACATGCCGGCGAACCTGGCATCCGGCGTCGCCGACTTCATGGCCGACCATGTCTTCAGCCGCCTGAACATCCCGGGCTGGTTGGCGCGCAACGGTTTCCAGATGCTGGACCCGATCAAGACCGCGCAGTCGCGCCTCGACTTCCTGCGCCAGCTGCATGATCGTGAAGCGCTGTTGCCGCGCGAGCAGCAGCGCCGGTTCCTGGCCAGCGAGGGCTGGATCGCCTGGTCCGGCCCGGCCATCGCAGAGCTGCTCAAGCAGTTCATCGCGCACAACCGCATGATGACCGGCGGGTTCGCCATCCACGGCAATCTGGTGACGCTGTCCGACATCACCTGCCCGGTCCTCGCCGTGGTCGGCGAGGTCGACGACATCGGTCAGCCCGCCGCGGTGCGCGGCATCAAGCGCGCCGCACCGGAGGCCGACGTCTACGAATACCTCATCCGTGTCGGGCATTTCGGTCTCGTCGTGGGTTCCAAGGCCGCCAGCCAGAGCTGGCCGACGGTCGCGTCGTGGGTCAAGTGGCTCGACGCCGGCGGACCGATGCCGGCCGACGTTGTTCCGATGCCGCTGCAGTCCGAACTGCCGCGCGAGTCGGTGCCGTTGGCCATCCGCGTGGCCCACGGTGCCGCCGCCGCGACGGAGATGGCATTCAGCCTGGCCCACACCGCGGCCGACGCCGTCGTGACGGCCGGCAAGTCGACGCGCGCGCTGGCCATCGAGACAGTCCGGACCCTGCCGCGGCTCGCCCGTCTCGGTCAGATCAACGACCACACGCGAATCTCGTTGGGCCGCATCATCTGCGAGCAGGCGCAGGGCGCGCCGGACGGTGAGTTCCTGCTGTTCGACGGCCGCGTGCACACCTATGAGGCCGTGGACCGCCGCATCAACAACGTCGTGCGTGGTCTGATCGAAGTCGGTGTCCGACAAGGCGTTCGGGTCGGCGTGTTGATGGAGACCCGGCCCAGCGCGCTCGTCGCCATCGCGGCGCTGTCGCGCCTCGGCGCAGTGGCCGTGCTGATGCCGCCCGACGCCGACCTGGCCGTAGCGGCCCGCCTCGGCGGCGTCACCGACATCATCTCCGACCCGGCCAACCTGGATGCCGCGCGACAGCTGCGGACCCGCGTCCTGGTGCTCGGCGGCGGCGAGAACCGTGACCTGCACGTGTCCGACGACGCCGACGTCATCGACATGGAGCAGATCGACCCCGAAGTCGTCGAGCTGCCCGGCTGGTACCGGCCCAACCCGGGTTACGCGCAGGACCTCGCCTACGTCGCGTTCGCCAACGTCGGCGGCGAGCTGGTGGCCCGGCAGATCACCAACTTCCGCTGGGCGCTCTCGGCATTCGGCACCGCATCGGCAGCGAACCTGGGCCGCGGCGACACCGTCTACTGCCTCACCCCGCTGCACCACCAGTCGGGCCTGCTGGTCTCGCTCGGCGGCGCGGTCGTCGGCGGTGCGCGCATCGCGCTGTCCCGGGGTCTGCGGCCCGAGCGCTTCGTGCACGAACTGCGGCAGTACGGCGTCACCGTGGTGTCCTACACCTGGGCGATGCTGCGCGACGTCATCGACGACCCGTCGTTCGTGATCAACGGAACGCACCCCGTGCGCCTGTTCATCGGCTCGGGTATGCCGGCCGGGTTGTGGCGCCGCGTGGAAGAGGCGTTCCAGCCCGCACACGTCCTGGAGTTCTTCACCACCACCGACGGTCAGGCCGTGCTGGCCAACGTGTCTGGCGCCAAGATCGGCAGCGAGGGCCGGCCACTGCCGGGTGGCGGTCAGATCGCGTTGGCCGCCTACGACGTCGACGACGACCTGATCCTCGAGGGCGACGACGGTTTCGTGGTGCGCGCCGAACCCAACGAGGTGGGCGTCCTGCTGGCCAAGCCGCGTGGACCCGTCGACCCGACTGCCGCCGTCAAGCGCGGTGTCTTCGCGCCGGGGGACACCTGGGTGTCCACCGAGTTCCTGTTCCGCCGGGACGACGACGGCGACTACTGGATGGTCGACAACCGCCGTTCAGTCATCCGCACCCCGCGCGGCGCCGTGTTCGGCAAGGAGGTCGGCAATGCGCTGGGCCGCCTCGACGCCGTCGACATCGCCGTCACCTACCGGGTGCCGGTCGGTGACCGGGAGCTGGCGGTGACGGCGTTGAGCCTGCGTCCGGGTGGCAGCGTCCTGCCGGCCGAGCTCCGTGAGGCGTTGGCCGATCTGCCGGTCGGGGTGGAGCCGGACCTCATCCATGTGGTGCCGGAGCTGAAGCTGAACGCCTCCTACCGGCCGGTGCTCGCCGAGTTGCGTGCCGCCGGCGTGCCGGAATCGACGGACAACTCGTGGCAGTTCGACGTCGACAGCGACGCGTTTGTGCCGTTCACCGAGGCTGCCCATGCCGAGCTGACCGGAGCGAGCAGTCTGTCGTGACAGCCTGCCGGTACCGGGCGTCGCTGTTAGGCTGCGCTTGGTCATACCTGAATGGAGGATGCATGACGTCAGACACCAGCCGTCGCCGGCGCGGTGTTGCCGGCGCGATTCTGGCGGGAGCCGTGGCTGCCGGGATGCTGCTCACTCCTGCCGCGGCACACGCCGACATCCTCGACGACCTCGACGCCGAGTACGACATCGGCGCCAGTGGCGGCGACCTCGCGAAGCTGCTGCACACGTCGCTCAAGCTGCGTGCCCAGGGCTTCGGGCCGTCGCGGGGCAACCTCGCCGATATCGAGGCGGCGCTCGACCAGCGTCCCAACCAGGTGCCGCTGATCCACGCGCTGCAGGACACGGTGAAGTTCCAGAAGCGCAATCAGGCCCGCGCCGCCGGCGCGAAGCCGCAGAACCCCATCGTCATCGGTGGCCCGGGTGGCCTGCCGCCCGGTCTGGTGCCGGGTACCGGTGGCTCGCAGATTCCGTTGGGCGGCTGACGCGCGGTGATCGACGAAGCATTGCGCGCGATTTTGGTGTGCCCGCAGGACCGCGGTGAGTTGCTGCTGGTCGGCGACGAATGCCTGTACAACCCGCGGTTGCGCAGGGCTTACCGCATCGACGGCGGGGTACCGGTGCTGCTCATCGACGAGGCAGTCGACGTCACTGACGACGCCGAACACCAGCGACTGCTCGCCGCCGCCGGGCGTTAGTCCAGCGCCGGCAGCTCGCCGGTGAGGTAGCGCTGCAGGTTCGGCGCGATCGTCTCCGCGATCTGGTGCACCGGAAGCGATCTGAACGGTTCCAACTGCAGGATGTAGCGGGCCATCACGACGCCGATCAACTGGGAAGCGACGAACTGCACGCGGATTCGTCCCGTGCCGGGTGGATTGTCAACGCGCGCACCGACTTCGGCGGTGATGACGTCTTCCAGGAAGATGCGGATCAGGTTGACATCGTCGCCCGCGAGCATCGAGCGCAGCGCCGCGATGAACCCGACGCCGAGCTCGGAGTCCCAGATCGGGAACAACAGCGACGGCAAGGTGCGGCCGAGTTCGTCGACAGGGGTGTCCCGCAACGGACCGAGCACCATCTGCGGGTCGATGGGAATGTGCACCGCGGCGGCGAAGAGCTGCTGCTTCGTTCCGAAGTAGTGATGCACCAGCGCCGCGTCGACACCGGCGGCGGACGCGATCGCCCGCACCGATGTGTTGTTGAAACCGTTGCGGGCGAACAGGTCCCGCGCACACGCCAGGATCGTCTCCTTGGTGTCCGACGTTCCGCTGGGCCGGCCGGGCGGTTTGCGGCGCGGCCGCGGCTGTGTCGCGGTCATGGGGTCCGGCGGCGCAGGGTCGCGGCGGCCAGGCACATGGTGACGACTGCGAACGCGATCACGATGACGATGTCGCGCATCGTGGTGCTGGTGATGTCGGCGTGGTCGGCCACCTGTTGGAGGGCCTCGAGCGCGTAGGTCGCGGGCAGTGCGTCACTGATCCACCGTAACCAGTCGGGCAGCATTTCGCGGGGAACGATGATGCCGCACAACAGCAACTGCGGGACGATCACCACCGGCATGAACTGTACGGCCTGGAACTCGGTGCGTGCGAAGGCACTGCACAGCAGACCCAGACCGACGCCCAGCACCGCGTTGATGATCGCGATCAGGAAGACCAGGGCGGGGCTGCCCGCGGTGTCGAACCCGAGGAACCAGAACGACACCAGGCAGGCCAGCGTCGCCTGGGCGGCGGCGGCCACCGAGAATGCCGATCCGTAGGCGGCCAGCAGATCCAGCCGGCGCAGGGGAGTGGTGAGGATCCGTTCCAATGTGCCCGAAACCCTTTCGCGCTGCATGGTTATCGAGGTGATCAGGAACATCACGATCAGCGGGAAGACGCCGAGCAGGATCAGACAGGCGTTGTTGAACGGCGACAGCGTGCCAGGACGGTGCGGCAGATCGTCGAACATGAAGTACATCAAGGTGATGACGGCGCTCGGCACCACCAGGATCATCGCCATGCTGCGATGATCGGCGGCGAGCTGACGCAGGATGCGGGCCGTCGTGGCCAGGTAGGGCTGCAGCGTCAGCCGGCTCTGGCCGCGGTGCTGCGCCGGATGATGGTCAGGAACGCTTCCTCCAGCGATGAACATCCGGTGTCCTCTCGTAGTTGGGTGGGCGTGGTGTGTCCGAGCAGACGGCCCTCGCGCATCAGCAGCAGTTCGCCGCAGTGGTCGGCCTCGTCCATCACATGGCTGGACACCAGCAGGGTGGTGCCGCCGCGGGCCAGCTGATCGAACTGCTCCCAGAGGTCGACGCGCAGTACCGGGTCCAGCCCGACGGTGGGTTCATCGAGCACCAGCAGGTCAGGTTTGGACACCAGCGCACAGGCCAACGATGCGCGCGTCCGCTGTCCGCCGGACATGTTGCCGCACAACGTAGTTCGGTGATCCTGGAGACCGACGGCGGCTATCGCCTCGTCGGCGGCGGTCTTGCCGGCGCCTGTCAATGCGGCGAAATAGCGCACGTTGTCGATGACGCGCAGATCGTTGTACACCGTCGGCTCCTGGGTCACATATCCCACGCGCCGACGCAGATCTGCCGATCCGCCCGGCTTCCCGAGGACCGTGACCGTGCCGCTCGTGATGATCTGGGTGCCGACGATGGCACGCATCAGGGTGGTCTTGCCGCAGCCGGACGGACCGAGCAATCCCGTGATGCTGCCGCGCCGGACCTGCAGGGACACGTCGTCGACCGCGCGCCGATTACCGCGGACGACGGTCAGGTTGTCGATCCGAATCGCCACGTCAGAGCGCTGATTCGGTAATTCACCATTCGATGAACTCATCATATGGTGAATAATCCGCTCGTGGCGTGGGCATGTCAATGGCCGGCGGCGGACCGGGCAGAATGGCAGGCCATGAGCGCCGAGTCACTCGCCGTCGATCCGGTCACCGCGGCTCGGCGGCTGCTCGGTGCCACGTTGTACGGCCGGGACGTGGTCGCCACCGTCGTGGAAGTCGAGGCCTATGGCGGTCCGCCGTCGGGGCCGTGGCCGGATGCGGCTGCGCACTCGTACCGCGGGCCGACGCCCCGGAGTGCGGTGATGTTCGGGCCGGCCGGGTACTTGTACACGTACCGCAGCCACGGCATCCATGTGTGCGCCAACGTCGTGTGTTGCACCGACGGGGTGGCGGGTGCCGTATTGCTCCGTGCGGCCCGCGTGGTCGACGGTTGTGGTGTCGCCGCGGGCCGGCGGCGCGCCGGCATCATGCCCGTCGCATACGCCCGGGGCCCGGGCAACCTGTGTGAGGCGCTCGGAATCACATTGGCGGACAACGGTATTGACCTGTTTGATCGGCAATCGCCGGTCCGGATCGAACTCAACCCGCCACAGGAGGGCAGCGCCGGGCCGCGCGTGGGGGTCAGTCAGGCCGCCGACCGGGCCTGGCGGTTCTGGTTGCCGGGTACCCCCGAGGTGTCGAACTACCGGCGCAGTCCCCGGGCGCCCGCGCCGGGGGAGAGCGACTGATGGCGGTCGGTGACCTGCGATAGGGGAAGATCGACGTCGTGAGTACTGGCATTCTCGATGAACTGGACTGGCGCGGCCTGATCGCGCAATCGACCGACCGCGAAGCGCTCGCCGCCGCGACCACCGATGGACCGCTCACCCTCTATGCCGGCTTCGACCCGACCGCACCCAGCCTGCACGCGGGACACCTGGTTCCCCTGCTCACGCTGCGGCGATTCCAGCAGGCCGGACACCGTCCCATCGTGCTGGCCGGTGGTGCCACCGGCATGATCGGCGATCCCCGCGACAACGGTGAGCGGACGATGAACACCGCCGACACCGTCGCGGACTGGGCCGAACGTATCCGCGGCCAGCTCGAGCGGTTCGTCGAGTTCAACGATTCGGGCAACGGTGCGATCGTCGAGAACAACCTGTCCTGGACCGGCCCGATGTCGGCCATCGAATTCCTTCGTGACCTGGGCAAACACTTCTCGGTCAACGTCATGCTCGATCGCGACACCATCAAGCGGCGCCTCGAAGGCGACGGGATCTCGTACACCGAGTTCAGCTACATGCTCCTGCAGGCCAACGACTTCGTCGAGCTGTACAAGAAGCACGGCTGCAGCCTGCAGGTCGGTGGCTCTGACCAGTGGGGGAACATCATCGCGGGCGTCCGGCTGGTGCGCCAGAAACTGGGCGCGACCGCGCATGCGCTGACGGTTCCGCTGGTCACCTCGGCCGACGGCAAGAAGTTCGGCAAGTCGACCGGCGGCGGCAATCTGTGGCTCGACCCCGAGCTGACCAGCCCCTATGCCTGGTACCAGTACTTCGTGAACGCGGCCGACGCCGATGTCGTGGGCTACCTGCGCTGGTTCACCTTCCTGTCCGCCGATGAGCTCGGTGAACTCGCGACCGCCACCGCGGAGCGGCCCCACGAGCGCGCGGCGCAACGCCGGCTGGCCCGGGAATTGACCACGTTGGTGCACGGCCAGGCGGCGACCGACGCCGTCGAACTGGCCAGTCAGGCGCTGTTCGGCCGCGCCGAGCTCGCGGATCTCGACGAGTCGACGCTCTCGGCGGCGCTGACCGAGGCCAGTAATGGCCAGGTCGCCGAGCTGACACCGGGTGGTCCGGATGGGATCACCGACCTGTTGGTTGCGACGGGGCTGTCCAAGAGTCGTGGGGAAGCGCGCCGGACGGTGGCAGAAGGCGGCGTCTACGTGAACAACGCACGCGTCGAAAGCGACGAGTGGGTACCACAGCCGACGGACTTTCTCGGTGAACGCTGGCTGGTGTTGCGGCGTGGCAAGCGCCACATCGCTGGGGTGCGGCGCGTTGGCGGGTCCGGCGAAGGATGACGGCCCCTCTGACCAGGGGAAACGCTCCGCTGACCTGGCGATTTGACTCGCTGTTAGCCCTGCCGTAACTTATTCCAGGTCAGAGCGACACGGACAAGCGCCGGAGAGCGAAGACCAAATCCGAGAGTAACACCCATTAAGTTGGGGGTTCCTCACTGCCCGCACTACGGACCGCGGCTTTTAGCCGCGGGTTTGTTGCGCGGTCAGGCCGGGCGTGTTGTTTGAGAACTCAATAGTGTGTTTGGTGGTTTTTGTTTGTTGTTTTTTTGACTGCACCTCGTGTTTTCCCGTTTGTGGGGTGTGGTTGTTTTTTTGATGCCAGTTTTTGGTGTCTTTTGTTTAGGTCAGATTGTTCTGAACTGGATTCTGTCGGGTTTGTCCCGAGGTTTTTGTTTGGAGAGTTTGATCCTGGCTCAGGACGAACGCTGGCGGCGTGCTTAACACATGCAAGTCGAACGGAAAGGCCCTTCGGGGTACTCGAGTGGCGAACGGGTGAGTAACACGTGGGTGATCTGCCCTGCACTTTGGGATAAGCCTGGGAAACTGGGTCTAATACCGAATAGGACCGCGCGCTTCATGGTGTGTGGTGGAAAGCTTTTGCGGTGTGGGATGGGCCCGCGGCCTATCAGCTTGTTGGTGGGGTAATGGCCTACCAAGGCGACGACGGGTAGCCGGCCTGAGAGGGTGACCGGCCACACTGGGACTGAGATACGGCCCAGACTCCTACGGGAGGCAGCAGTGGGGAATATTGCACAATGGGCGCAAGCCTGATGCAGCGACGCCGCGTGAGGGATGACGGCCTTCGGGTTGTAAACCTCTTTCACCAGGGACGAAGCGCAAGTGACGGTACCTGGAGAAGAAGCACCGGCCAACTACGTGCCAGCAGCCGCGGTAATACGTAGGGTGCGAGCGTTG
>NZ_JBJIAK010000031.1:0-72453 GCF_045310915.1 Mycobacterium sp. SMC-17
CGGACTCGGCACCGACCGAATCAACTGGAACGGAGGTCGCCTGAAACAAGCCGATCCACAGGTATTGACAATTCCTCAGCTCGTTATCAGGCTGTGGAGTTGGGATGAAGAGCGCCTGCTCAAAGACGCTTCTGATGGGTTCGTGATCGAGACATCCCTGCACGACGGAATACAGCCCGAGTACTACAGCATCTCAGTCTTTGCCCTGACGTACACCCAAGGTGAAACCATCGCCGACCTTGTAGATCGACTAACCGCGCACGCCGCTGAATATCGGCGATTCAAGTGGTACTGCCTTGTAACGGAGTCGGAACTTACTGATGCCGGTTTCCAGTTGATACTGAATGAGCCGCCTGACGATCACTACGACATTCCTCTTGGGAAGGACGCGATCGATCTTGAGAGAGTGACGGATTTGGCGGTGCTGTTCGGTGACGAGAAGATTAGGATGCGGTCATGAGCTCGCCAGTAACGATCAAGGCAGGCGAAAGCACGCTCAACATCCGGGTTGAGGTGAACCCGAACGCCTACCACGGGGATAATTGGAACCCAGAGATGTACGTCGCCCGTTTCCGCGACGCTTCTGCTATCCCTTCCGTTGGCGACGTCGTCACTGTGATCCAACCTGATGACGATCCCTCAGCTGATTTCGTCAGTACTGCCGTCGTCGCCGATGTTGACCGTGCACGGCACCTGATCACACTTTGTGTTGATTGGAAGGGCTTCCACGACGTGGAGCCGAATCGATCGCCTGTGCTCGACGAGTCACGCACCGTGACGGTTAGCTATCGATCCGAAATGCTCTTTGCGTCCGGGTTCTAGTAGCTGCTGGGCCCTGGAGAGAACAAACCTAACTCCTCACCAGGCTGGACCAGGTAGACGATGCGTGATGGACACTCATTGGGACGGGAGTTGCTGAATGGCGAAGCTCAGGCAGGGTGGGCACGAAGTGCTGAACCTCGTCAACGGCAACTACCTCATGGCCCATCTGCAAACCGCAGCGTTCCAGAAGTTTCGTCAAGGGCAGGGCTTCTTCATTACATTTTTCGGTGGAACAGGTAACGCGGGGGAGCCGCTGCCAACGAGTTCGCTGTGGTGCCCGCCGGATACTCCTCTCCAGTTCTCCTATGACGCTTATGACGAGCCCGTTGAGATCAATGCCGAGCTGCTCGACAGGATCCTCAGAGGTATGAATGACCCAATCGGAGTCGTGGTGAGTGGCGCCGGCGAGATCATTTGGCCCTTCACTGTGCTGCACACGGAGCGTCATCCTCCAGCGGCTGCGACTGAGTAAAAAGGCCGAGACCGCCAATGTGGCGGTGGCGGGGCATCCGCAACTACGCCTCGGCGTCCAATTGCGTTAGACCCGAACATGAGTCAATGATCCCGGGCGTATGCCCGACCCTCTCTGCACTCGACCGACCTGCCACGCTCGCCACTAGCTGGCCGAATGTGGAATACACCGAGAAGGTCTTAGGCCTGGAACGGACCGCGGACGGCTCTTGGCTCGCATTAGCGTAGTCGCCGCTCGTGGTGCGCGGTTTCAGATCACACGGGCGAGGCTTTGGGGAAACCGTCGACGTCGAGTGGTGGCGATCCTGACCCGCTGCGCGTTTTGACCTGCGGTGACGCACCCGGGTAAGCTCCCACGTTGGTGCGCTGCAGGCCGTCAGGCCAATGCTTCCCGGGTCACCGTCGGTCGCCGGGAAATCGCAGGTCGCGTACTTGACCGGCACCCGGATAGCACCGGGACTCAACCCGAGAAGAAGAGGTATAGCTGTGCCTACATTCACGCCGAAGGCGGGTGACACCACGCGTAAGTGGTACGTCATCGACGCCCAAGACGTGGTGCTCGGCCGGCTCGCCGTGGAAGCAGCCAAGCTGCTCCGCGGCAAGCACAAGCCGACGTTCACGCCCAACTCCGATGAGGGTGACTTCGTCATCATCATCAACGCCGAGAAGATTGCCCTGTCGGGCAAGAAGCTCACCGACAAGTTTGCTTACCGTCACTCGGGTTTCCCGGGCGGTCTGAGCAAGCGCTCCATCGGCGAACAGCTGGTGAAGCACCCGACCCGCACCGTTGAGAACGCGATCGTCGGCATGCTCCCGCACAACAAGCTGTCGCGCCAGGTGCAGAAGAAGCTGAAGGTGTACGCGGGTCCTGATCATCCGCACGCCGCGCAGCAGCCGATTCCGTTCGAGATCAAGCAGGTGGCCCAGTGACTGAAGTTGATGTGACTGAAGTGGCCGAGGTGACCGAGTTCGACGCGGCCGAAGAGTCGGCCCCCCGCGAGCCCGTCTACATCGACCGTCCGATCCAGACCGTTGGCCGCCGCAAGGAGGCCGTCGTCCGCGTTCGCCTGGTGCCCGGCACCGGCAAGTTCAACCTGGACGGCCGCAGCCTGGAGGACTACTTCCCGAACAAGGTGCACCAGCAGCTGATCAAGGCCCCGCTGGTGACCGTCGACCGCGTCGACACGGTGGACATCTACGCCCACCTCGACGGTGGCGGCCCCTCGGGCCAGGCCGGCGCGCTGCGTCTGGCCATCGCCCGTGCGCTGATCCTGGTTCAGCCCGAGGATCGTCCGGCACTCAAGAAGGCCGGGTTCCTGACCCGTGACCCGCGTGCCATCGAGCGCAAGAAGTACGGCCTCAAGAAGGCCCGCAAGGCGCCTCAGTACAGCAAGCGCTGATCGTTTCTGCTCGTGGGCGGGCGTGTCGCAGTCTGGACACGCCCGCCTTCGGCGTTTCATGGGGTCATCTGAAGGACGAAAGAAGGTTCATGAGTCGGCTGTTCGGCACCGATGGCGTCCGTGGCGTCGCAAACCGTGATCTGACCGCGGAGTTGGCGTTGGCGCTGGGTTCAGCTGCCGCCCGCCGGCTCTGCTCGACCTCCGGCGCCGGCCGTTGCGTCGCAGTCGTCGGACGAGATCCCCGGGCCAGTGGCGAGATGCTGGAGGCCGCGGTCATCGCCGGCATCACGAGCGAGGGCGTCGACGTGCTGCGGGTCGGCGTGCTGCCGACCCCCGCGGTGGCCTATCTGACCGCCTCGTATGACGCGCAGCTCGGCGTGATGATCTCCGCCTCGCACAACCCCATGCCGGACAACGGCATCAAGATTTTCGGTACCGGCGGGCACAAGCTCGATGACGACACCGAGGACCGCATCGCCGAACTGGTGGCCGCCGGTCCGGGTACCCGGCCGACGGGCGCCGGCATCGGCCGCGTGCTCGACGCCTCCGACGCACTGGACCGCTACCTCACCCACGCCGCCAAGGCCGCGGTCGCGCCGCTGGCCGGACTGACGGTCGTCGTCGACTGCGCGAACGGCGCCGCCTCGGCGGCCGCCCCGCAGGCATATCGAGCGGCCGGAGCCACAGTTATAGCGATCAACGCCGAGCCGACGGGCCTCAACATCAACGACGGCTGCGGCTCCACCCACATGGCGCAGCTGCAGCAGGCCGTCATCGACCACGGCGCCGACCTGGGCCTGGCCCACGACGGCGACGCCGACCGCTGTCTGGCCGTCGACGCGTCGGGCGCCCTCGTCGACGGTGACGCGATCATGGTGGTGCTGGCGCTGGCCATGCGCGACGCCGGCGAGCTGGTCTCGAACACCTTGGTGGCGACCGTGATGAGCAACCTCGGCCTGCACCTGGCGATGCGCGAGGCCGGCATCGAGGTGCGCACGACGGGCGTGGGGGACCGGTACGTGCTCGAAGAGCTGCGCGCGGGACGGTTCTCGCTCGGCGGCGAGCAGTCCGGCCACATCGTGATGCCCGAGCTGGGCACCACGGGCGACGGCATCGTCACCGGACTGCGGCTCATGTCGCGCATGGCGCAGACCGGGTCGAACCTGGCGCAGCTGTGTGCGCCCATGAAGACGTTGCCGCAGGTGCTGATCAACGTCGAGGTGGCCGACAAGGCCACGGTGGCCCAGGCGCCGGCGGTGCAGACCGCGGTCGCGGAAGCCGAGGCCGAACTCGGTGACACCGGCCGAATCCTGTTGCGTCCCTCCGGAACCGAACAGGTGGTCCGGGTCATGGTGGAAGCCGCCGACGAGGACACGGCGCGGATGGTGGCGTTCCGCGTCGCCGAGTCGGTCAGCGAACAGCCCTAGCGCCTATCCGGTGCGCGGCATGTGGTCGCGATAGTCGACGGCCTGGTGGACGAGCGTCAGATCGGCGTCATCGAGCGGGAACTGGTGTGACCGGACGGCGTCGAGGACGGCGTCGAACCGGCGCATCACGCGCGGTGTGGTGATGCCGAACCGGGCCAGGGACGCGTCGTTGGGTGGTTCCGCACCCGGCGCGCAGCCCAACACGAAGGTGAGGATGCCGCGGTCGTACCAATCAAGGTGCATCGTTGTCTCCCTCTCCAGCAACATGATTCAGCATTCGACATAGTTCACCGGCACGTTGACCGCGAGGCCGCCGGTAGAGGTTTCCTTGTACTTCGACAGCATGTCGGCGCCCGTTGTCCGCATGGTCTCGATGACCTGGTCCAGCGAGACGTAGTGGGCGCCGTCGCCGCGCAGTGCCATGCGGGCCGCGTTGATGGCCTTGCCGGCCGAGATCGCGTTGCGCTCGATGCACGGCACCTGGACGAGCCCCTGGATGGGGTCGCAGGTGAGGCCGAGGCTGTGTTCCATCGCGATCTCGGCGGCGTTCTCGACCTGTTTCGGTGTGCCGCCGAGGATTTCGGCGAGGGCGCCTGCCGCCATCGACGCCGCCGAACCGACCTCGCCCTGGCAGCCGACCTCGGCGCCGGAGATGGACGCGCGCTCTTTGTAGAGCGAACCGATGGCTCCCGCGGTCAGCAGGAAACGCACCGCGGTGCCATCTGGATCCCGGCGGCCGGCCCGGGTGTAGTGCACGGCGTAGTGCATCACCGCGGGCACGATACCGGCGGCGCCGTTGGTGGGGGCGGTGACGACCCGGCCGCCGGATGCGTTCTCCTCGTTGACCGCCAGCGCGACGAGATTGACCCAGTCCTCGGCGAATTCGGGCTGTTTGTTCCAGTCCTCGGCATTGAGCCGCTCGAACCAGTCCCTGGCGCGGCGGCGCACCCGCATGGGCCCGGGCAGGTAACCGTCGCGCGCGATGCCGCGCACTTCGCACTCGACCATCACGTCGCGGATGTGCAGCAGCCGGGCCCGGACCTCGTCGGCGGTGCGGGTCTGGCATTCGACGGCGAGCATCAGATCGCTGATGCGGCAATCACGTTGGTGGCAGAGCTCGAGCAGTTCCTTGGCGGAGTCGAATGACAGCGCCTGGGCCGTGGTGGTCCGGGCGTCGGGTTCGAGGCTCTCGGCCTCGGTGACGACGAACCCGCCACCGATGGAGAAGTAGGTCTGCAGGTGCAACTCGGCGCCGTGTGCGTCGACTGCGGTCAGCGTCATGCCGTTGGGGTGGAAGGGCAGCACGGTCAACGGGCGCAGGACCATGTCGGCCTCGGTGAGCGCGATCGCCCGCAGCCCGCCGAGCATGATGTGGCCGCTGGCCCGCATCTCTTCGACGCGCCGTTCCATCACATCGGTGCGGATCTCCTCGGGGTGGTTGCCCTCGAGGCCGAGCAGGATGGCCGTCATGGTGCCGTGGCCGGCTCCGGTCGCCGCCAGCGAGCCGTAGAGATCGACGCGGACGCCTGCCACGCCGGCGGTGCCGCCGAAGGCGCCGATTGTGTGCAGATCATCGACGAATCGGGCCGCGGCCCGCATCGGTCCGACGGTGTGCGAACTCGACGGACCGATGCCGACGGAGAACAGGTCGAACACGCTGATGGTCATCGGAACTTCCCCTTTCGATGTCCATAGACGGGCTGATAGACGAGTGATATATTAGTTACGTCACATACGGTAGATCAGCATTTGTACCTGGTCAAGCGGTACTTGTGGGGTCGCGGACACCGTGTGAACCACGTCCGAACCATCGGAAAGAAATGGACTCGCCCATGGCGCATCAGCTCATCGATCCGCTCCTTCAACCCTTCCGGCTGAAGAACCTGACCCTGCGCAATCGCGTGGTGAGCACATCGCACGAGCCGTCCTACACCGAAGACGGCATGCCCAAGCGCCGCTACCGCCTCTATCACGAGGAGAAGGCCAAGGGCGGCATCTCGCTGACCATGATGGGTGGCTCGGCGGTGGTCGCGCCCGACAGCCCCTCTGCGTTCGGCAATCTGCACGTCTACAAGGACGAGATCGTGCCCTGGCTGAGCGAGCTGGCCTACGGCGTCCACGAGAACGGCGCCGCCGTCATGTGCCAGATCACCCACCTGGGCCGGCGCACCAGCAATTACGACGGCGACTGGCTGCCCGTGGTGTACCCGTCCGCCATCCGCGAACCCGCCCACCGGTCCTTCCCCAAGGTTGCCGAGGAATGGGACATGGACCGCATCGTCAAGGCCTACGCCGACGCCACCGCGCGGTGCCGCGCGGCCGGCCTGGACGGCGTCGAACTCGAGGCCTACACCCATCTGCTCGACGCGTTCTGGTCGCCGTTGACCAACCACCGCGACGACGAATACGGCATGGGAAGCATGGAGGATCGACTTCGCTTCCCACTGAGGGTGATTCGCGCGGTGCGCGAGGCCGCCGGGCCTGACTTCGCGGTCGGCATCCGGATGTCACTCGACGAGGACCTGCCGGGCGGCCTGCAGTACGAGGACGGCATCGAGATCGCCAAACGCCTGGTGCCCGAGGGCATCGACTTCATCAGCGTGATCAAGGGCTACATGGCCAGCGACGAGGCGCTCTCGCGCGTCATCCCGCCGATGGGGACGCCGGTCGCCCCGCACCTGTCGTTCGCCGGCCAGGTCAAGAAAGAACTCGGCATCCCCGTCATGCATGCCAGCCGGATCAATGATGTGGCCACCGCCCGGCACGCGATCCGTGACGGCCTGCTCGACCTCGTCGGTATGACACGTGCGCACATCGCCGACCCGCACATCGTCGCGAAAATCCAAGCGGGCGAAGAGGATCGGATTCGTCCCTGCGTCGGCGCGACCTACTGCCTCGACGAGATCTACCAGAACCGCGACGCCAAGTGCGTGCACAACCCGTCCACCGGCCGCGAAGACCGGCTGCCGCACCGTATCGACAAGGCGACCGGGCCCGCGCGGACCGCGGTGGTCATCGGAGCCGGGCCGGCCGGACTGGAAGCCGCGCGGGTGCTCGGCGAGCGCGGTCACCGCGTCGTGGTCTTCGAGGCCTCCGACCTGCCCGGTGGGCAGGTGCGGATCGCCTCGTCGTCACCGCGCCGGCGCGATCTGATCAGCATCATCGAGTGGCGGCTGGATGAGTGCAAGCTGCTCGGCGTCGACATCCGCACCAACCGCTACGTCGACACCGACGAGGTGCTCGCGGAGAATCCCGACATCGTCGTGGTTGCCACCGGCGGGGTTCCCAACACCGAATTCCTCACCGAGGGAACCAATCTGGTCACCGATGGCTGGGATGTGTTGTGCGGTGCGGTACATCCGCGCGGCGAGGTCATGCTCTACGACGACAACGGCAGTCACCCCGGACTCGATGCCGCCGAGGTGTTGGCCCGCAGCGGCGTCGACCTCGAATTCGTCACCCCGGAGCGGACATTGGCGCCCGACGTCGGCGGCGTGAACTACCCCGGCTACTTCAAGGTGTTCGCCGAGCACGACGTGCGCGTCACGCTCAACGAACGACTGACCGGGGTGCGCCGCAAGGACGGCCGCCTCGAAGTGGACCTGTACAACGAGTATGCGCACGCCACCCGGCAGCGCATGGTCGACCACGTCGTCGTCGAACACGGCACCCTGCCGTCCGACGAGCTGTACTTCGGCCTGGTCCCCGGCTCGACCAACCTCGGCGAGGTCGACCAGCAGGCGCTGCTCAACCTGCAACCGCAGACCGTCATGCGCAACGCAGAAGGCGGCTACCAACTCTTCCGCATCGGTGACGCCGTGGCGAGTCGCAACATCCACGCCGCGATCTACGACGCGTTCCGGCTCTGCCTCGTCCTCTGATAACCACCACCCCCTGACCAACAAGGAGTATCTCCATGCCGCAACAAGTTCGAGGTGTCATCGCCCGCGCCAAGGGCGCCCCGGTCGAGGTCGCCACCATCGTGATTCCCGATCCGGGCCCCGGCGAGGTGGTGGTGAACATTCAGGCGTGCGGCGTCTGCCACACCGACCTCGCCTACCGCGAGGGCGGCATCAACGACGAGTACCCGTTCCTGCTCGGCCATGAGGCCGCCGGCATCGTCGAAGAGGTCGGCCCCGGCGTCGAATCGGTGGCGGTCGGCGACTTCGTGATCCTGAACTGGCGTGCGGTGTGCGGCCAGTGCCGCGCGTGCAAGCGCGGCCGTCCGCAGTACTGCTTCGATACGTTCAACGCCTCCCAGAAGATGACGCTGGAGGACGGCACCGAGCTCACCCCGGCGCTGGGCATCGGGGCGTTCGCCGACAAGACGCTGGTCCACGCGGGACAGTGCACCAAGGTCGACGCCACCGCGGACCCGGCGGTGGTCGGCCTGCTGGGTTGCGGCGTGATGGCCGGGCTCGGCGCGGCCGTCAACACCGGCAACGTCTCCCGCGGCGACTCGGTGGCCGTGATCGGCTGTGGTGGCGTCGGCGACGCCGCCATCATGGGTTCCCGGCTGGCAGGCGCGGGCAGGATCATCGCCGTCGACCGGGACCCGCGAAAGCTGGAGTGGGCCAAGGAACTCGGCGCTACCCACACCGTCAACGCCGCCGAAGCCGACACCGTCGAGGCGGTGCAGGAGCTCACCGGCGGGTTCGGTGCCGACGTCGTGATCGACGCTGTCGGTCGCCCGGAAACCTGGAAGCAGGCGTTCTACGCGCGTGACCTCGCGGGCACCGTCGTCCTCGTCGGCGTCCCCACGCCGGAGATGACGCTGGAGATGCCACTGGTCGACTTCTTCTCCCGCGGTGGAGCGCTGAAGTCCTCCTGGTACGGCGACTGCCTGCCCGAGCGCGACTTCCCGATGCTGGTCGATCTCTACCAGCAGGGCCGAATCCCGTTGGAGCGCTTCGTCTCCGAGCGGATCAAGCTCGACGAGGTCGAGGACGCGTTCCACACCATGCACGCCGGCAATGTGCTGCGTTCGGTGGTCGTGCTGTGAGCGGCGAGCTCCGCATCGACCGCGTCGTCACCTCGGGGACCTTCAGCCTCGACGGCGGGACGTGGGACGTCGACAACAACGTCTGGGTGATCGGCGATGACTCCGAGGTGGTCATCGTCGACGCCGCCCACACGGCGCCCCAGATCGTCGACGCCGTCGCCGGCCGTAACGTGGTGGCGGTCGTCGTCACCCACGGGCACAACGACCACGTGACCGTCGCCCCGGAGTTGGCGTACGAGTTGCACGCCCCGATCCTGCTGCATCCCGGCGACGACATGCTCTGGCAGACAAGCCATCCCGACGAGAAGTACTGGAACCTCGACGCCGGTCAGCGGATCGGTGTCGCGGGTACCGAGATCGAGGTCATCCACACGCCCGGGCACTCGCCGGGGTCGGTGTGCCTGTACCTGCCCGAGGCCGGTGCGCTGTTCTCCGGCGACACCCTGTTCAACGGCGGGCCCGGCGCAACGGGGCGGTCCTACAGCGATTTCCCGACGATCATCGACTCCATCCGGGATTCGATCCTGACGCTGCCGGAGGAGACCCGGGTGCACACCGGCCACGGCGACCACACCACTGTCGGTGCCGAGGCGCCGCATCTGGCGGAGTGGATCGCCCGCGGGCACTGAATGGCCAAAGGTCACTAACCCGCGGGTCTCAGTCACCAGGTGACTGGGATCAGCGGGCTAGGTGGTCGAACCCGTTCACGCGGCGAGACCGGCAGCGGCGTACGGACATGCAGGCCCACAGGGATGGCCGACCACTGCGATCCCGCGCCGGCGCAGAATCTGGGCGATCTTCGCTGCGGTCTGACACGGCCGGTCGAACACCTGCTGGTAGCTGAGTCGCACCGTCGACCGGCCATCGACTGCGGCGTCGAGATCGCGCTCGAAATCGTTGTTCCGGGCGGCTACTGAGTCGTGAAACAGCCGGCCGTCGAGCTCGACGATCAAGCGCTGCCCGTACTCGATGTCGCGGTAGCGGACTCCCGACGACGAGGACGACTTGGTTTGCCGACTGGGGCGAGGCAGCCCGTGTGCGCGCTCGACGCGATTCAGATAACGGTGTTCGAGCACGGAACACGTCCCGTCAGCGATGTCGACCAGGACCGCACGCAACCATCTTCGGCGCGGAATTCGTTGCCGGCCATCGAGTGCTGCCAGGAGACGCTGTGCAGTGGTGCGTCGCGACTGGCAGGCATCGGCGAGCACCGCTATCGCGTCGAATTCCGATGTCCGACATGCGACATCGAGCGCGGCTTCCTCGTAGCGGACACGCGGTGGGCCGGTATGCCACAGCACCCGCTGGTCCATATGGGCCAGACGGTGGATGCGCACGCCGTCTGGCTCAGCAAGGGTGCTGCGATCCTGGTCCACTGCGATGTGGATCACCGGGCCTTCGCGCCGTATCGCCGACTCCAGGCACAGCGCCGCAGGTGCCGTGTAAAGGACTGCAGCCCAGGCGCGTTGCTGCCAAGTGGGCAAGCCCGTGTGGTTGACGTAGACGCCGTCATGGATGCGCGCCCATTCGTTGCGTCTGAGCTTGCGCCGAATGTAGGAGTCGGGTCGGCCGGCTTCGCGTACTTGTCGTCGTGAAATGACACCGTCCTGGCAGGCGAGCACATCAGCGATCTCGGCATCAGCCAGCCGGCCCCCGTTGTCCACCCGTCGATCTTGGCGGTGCGCACCGCCATCCGCTAGACCGTGGGTCGGCAGCCTGTGGATAACTGCTTAGCCCGCGGGTTGCAGTCAGCAGGTGACTGCAACCCGCGGGCTAAGCGAGTCGGGCGCTTGGTCAGGCAGTGAATTCCTCCACCGCATCGAGCAACCAGTCGGCCAGATAGCCGGCGAACGACGAGCGGACGATGATCCGGTAGTCGGTTCCCTTGTCGTCCAACGGGATCAGCACGACGGCGGCCAATGCGAGCATCGTCTGCGCCGCGGCACCGGGACCGAACACCCGCGGGTGCAGGTCCAGTGCGCAGCCCTTGGCCAGCACATCGCGGGCGTGCGCCCCACGCAGCCGCACGATGGTGCGCTGCGCGGACACATCGACGGCAGCACCGCCGGCCGCGGCGACCGCGTCGTGCAGCTCGGCCTCGAGTGCCTCGCCGCCACGCTGCGTCGACGTCACCAGCCACTCCTGCGGGCCGAACCAGATCACCGACGAATCGGGACCGGTGACGCACGTGCCCGGTGTGGTCGGCAACGCGGTCAGGCCGAGGAGCCGGGCAGCTTCGGCGCCGCCGGCTCCTTCCGGGTCGACCCACAGATCGACCATCGTGGTGAACGGCTCCTCGGTGAGGAGTGCTGCCGGTGCGGTCGCCGCGAACTGGGCGGCCCAGCTCTGCAACGGGCTACGGCGAGTGAGGGTTTCAGCCATCGCGGCGTGCTCCTTCGGGATCGACGAGGACGGAACCGGTGACCTCGACGGTCACCAGGGCACCGTCCACGGGGACGGTGAGGGTGTCTCCGATGCGGGCGTGGCCGCCCTTGACCAGCGCCAGGGCGAACGGGCGCCCGAGCTCGGCACTGCGGTAGCTCGACGTGACATGGCCGAGCATGGGAACCGGTGGCGGCGGCAACGTGCCGTCGGCCGGGGTCTCGATGATCTGGGCGCCTTCGGGCAGCACCGTCCGCGCATCGACCGGCAGCAGTCCGACGAACTGCTTGCGCAGCGGATTGAGGTTCTCGGCGCGCGTGAACGAGCGCTTGCCGACGAAGTCGGGCTTCTTCTTCGAGACCACCCAGTTCATCCCGAGGTCCTGCGGCGTGACGGTGCCGTCGGTGTCCTGCCCGATGATCGGGTAGCCCTTCTCGGCGCGCAGCACGTGCATGGTCTCGGTGCCGTACGGCGTGATGCCGAAGGGTGCGCCGGCCTCGATCAGCCTCTCCCACACCGCCGTTGCGTACCAGCCCATGACGTTGACCTCGTACGCCAGCTCGCCGGAGAAGCTGACCCGGCCGATCCGGACGTGCACGCCGTCGAGCTGGGTGTCGCGCCAGGCCATGAACGGGAACGCCTCGTTGCTGACGTCGACGCCCGGGAACACCGCGCCGATGACGTCCCGCGAGCGCGGGCCGACCACCGGGAAGGTGTGCCACTGCTCGGTGACGGAGGTGAGGCGCACCCGCAGGTGCGGCCACTCGGTCTGCAGCCATTCCTCCATCCAGTCCAGGATGCGGGCGGCGCCGCCCGTGGTCGTGAAGACCTGGAAGCGGTCGTCGGCCAGGCGCATCACGGTGCCGTCGTCGATCACCATGCCGTCGACGCCGCACATCACGCCGTACCGCAGCATGCCGACCTTGAGCGTGCTCATCAGGTTCGTGTAGAGCAGGTCGAGGAAGGCGCCGGCATCGGGACCCTGGACGTCGATCTTGCCCAGCGTCGAGCCGTCGAGGATGCCGACTCCCGTTCGGGCAGCGGCGCATTCGCGCAGCACCGCGGTCTCCATGTCTTCGCCGGGCAGCGGGTAGTAACGCGGACGCTTCCACTGGCCGACGTCCTCGAACACCGCGCCGCGGGCCACGTGCCAATCATGCACCGCGGTAACACGTTCCGGATCGAACATCCGGCCACGGTTGCGACCGGCCAGCGCCGCGAACGCGACCGGCGTGTACGGCGGCCGGAAGGTGGTGACGCCGAGATCGGCGACGGGGACACCGAGCAGTTCGGCGGTGATGCCCGAGGCGACGACGCCAGAGGTCTTGCCCTGGTCGTGCGCGGTGCCGATGGTGGTGTAGCGCTTGATGTGTTCCATCGAGCGCATGCCCGCGCCGACCGCGCGGACCAGGTCCGCCACCGTCGCGTCGCGCTGGACGTCGACGAACTGCGTTGTGCCGTCGGCGTCGGGAACGCGCCACAGTACAGCGGGTGCTCCCGCGGCCCGGATCGAATCCGATTCTCCGGCAAGTGGTTCGGAGGCTGCTGTGAACCCGAGGCCGGCGAGGGCGCGGGTGGCGGCGGCGCGACCGTCGCGCAGGCAACCGGGCAGGCTGAACGTGCCTGCGGCCGAGCCGGCGACGCTCACCTCATCGAGTTCGGCACCCGGAACGAACGCGCCGAGGGCGGCGTCGTAGCGCAGCGGCCCGCGCACCTGACTGAACAGGTGGACTGCGGGATTCCAGCCGCCGCTGACCAGCAGCACGTCACACGCCAGTTCGTCGGATGTGCCGTCCGTACCGGTGACGATGGCGGCGCTGACCCGGTTCTCACCGCGGCTGCCACTGACGACCGATCCGGTGCGCAGTTCGATGCCACGGGAATCGCACGCCGCGCGCAGATCTGTGGCGACCGCGTCCCGCGCATCGACGATCGCGGTGATCGCCACTCCGGCGTCGTGCAGGTCCAGCGCGGCCTGGTAGGCGCTGTCGTTGGTGGTGAACACGACGGCCCGCTCGCCGACCTTGACGCCGTACCGGTGCAGGAAGGTGCGGGCGCCGGCGGCCAGCATGATGCCGGGCCGGTCGTTGTCGGTGAACACCACCGGCCGCTCGTGGGCGCCGGCGGCGACGATGACGTGCCGGGCCCGGATCCGCCAGACCCGCTGCCGGCTCACCGCTGCCGGAGCAGCGGCGCCGAGGTGATCGGTACGCCGTTGCAGCGCAAGGACGAAGCCGTCGTCGTAGTGGCCGAATGCCGTGGTGCGCTGCAGGTGCAGCACGTCGGGGTAGGTCGCGAGTTCGGCGACCGCGTCGGCAACCCACTGCAGTGCCGGGCGGCCGGCGATGGTGTCGGTGCTGCCCAACAGGGCGCCACCGGCCTCGTTCTGTTCGTCGATCAGCACGACACGGGCACCGGCGCGGGCAGCCGTCAGCGCGGCCGCGAGACCGGCCGGGCCGGCCCCGGCGACCAGGACGTCGGCGTGCACGTGGGTCGAGTCGTAGCGCGCGGGGTCGGCGACGTCCGCGAGCCGGCCCTGTCCCGGGAGGCCGCGTGCGACGAGCCCGTCGTACAGCTCGACCGTGGTGGCGAGCAGCATGGGTTCGGGGAAGGGGTACTCGATCTGGACCAGGCCGCCGGTGTCCTCGGCCCATGCCGAGGTGAAGCCGCGGGGCCGTCCCATCTTGATGCTCGAGGTGACGTGATGCACGCCGTTCGCCAGTAGCGCCGACGCGAGGGTGTCACCGGCGTGGCCGGTGTATTCCTGGCCGTTGAAAGTGAAGGTGTGCACCGTATCCCGGTCGATACGGCCGCCGGTTTCGGTGCGCAGTGCGGTGCTCATCAGATTGTCGGCCTCTGCTCGTCGAGTCGGTAGACACGGTCGAATCGGTAGGTTGCGGTGTCGCGGATGGCGTTGAACCAGCGGCGGCAGCCGGCGCTGTGGGTCCAGCGTTCGGCGAACAGCCCCTTGGGATTGGCGCGGAAGAACACGTAGTGCGCCCACTGTTCGTCGGTCAGTGCCTGCGGGTCCTCGGGGTAGGCGACGTGCGCCTGACCGCCGTAATGAAATTCGGTTTCCTCACGTGGCCCGCACCACGGGCAGTCGATGAGTTGCATTGCGGCTCCTGGTTTCTAGTGCGCCACGCCGGCGGCGCCGTGTTCGTCGACCAGGGCTCCGGTGACGAACCGGTCGAGGCTGAAGGGGGCGACGTACTCGTGTTCGCGGCCGGTGGCGATGGTGTCGGCCAGACACCAGCCGATGCCGGGCGTCACCTTGAAACCGCCTGTGCCCCAACCGGCGTTGAGGTACAGGTTGTCGTAGCCGACGCGGCCGACGATCGGTGATGCGTCGGGGCAGACGTCGACGATGCCCGCCCAGGTACGCAGCAGGTGGGCGCGGGCGAAGACCGGGAACAGTTCCACCGCGGCGGCCATCTGGCGTTCGATGATGTGGAACGCGCCGCGCTGGCCGTAGCCGTTGTAGGAGTCGACGCCGGCGCCCATCACGAGTTCGCCCTTGTGGGCTTGAGATACGTACACGTGCACCGCGTTCGACATCACGATGGTGGGATGGACCGGCTCGAGAAGTTCGGATACCAGCGCCTGCAGCGGGTGGCTCTGCAGCGGCGTGCGGATGCCGAGCATGTCGGTCAACGTCGACGTGTGCCCGGCCGCGCACAGCGCCACCTGTCCGGCGCCGATGTCGCCGCGCGTGGTGCGCACCCCGGTGACGCGGTCGCCGTCGGTGACGAATCCGGTGACCTCGCAGTTCTGGATGATGTCGATGCCGGCCTCGTCGGCCCGGCGCGCGAAGCCCCAGGCGACGTAGTCGTGCTTGGCGATGCCGGCGCGGGGCTGATAGGTGGCGCCCAGCACCGGATAGCGAATGTCACTGGAAATGTTGACGATCGGGCACAGGTCCTTGACCTCTTTGGGTTCCACCCACTCGGCGTCGATGCCGTTGAGCTTGTTGGCCTCGACGCGCCGCACGCTGTCGCGGACGTCCTGCAGGCTGTGCGCCAGGTTGAGCACACCGCGCTGGCTGAACAGGATCGGGTAGTCCAGGTCCTCTTCCAGGCCCTCCCACAGTTTCAGGGCGTGCTCGTAGATCCGGGCGCTCTCGTCCCACAGGTAGTTGGACCGGATCAGGGTGGTGTTGCGGGCCATGTTGCCGCCGGCCAGCCAGCCGCGTTCCAGCACCGCGACGTTCGTGATGCCGTGGTTCTTGGCGAGGTAGTGCGCGGTGGCCAGGCCGTGCCCGCCGCCGCCGACGATGACGACGTCGTAGGACTTCTTGGGTTCCGGTGTGCGCCAGAGGAATTCCGGATGGTCGGGCAGGTGTGCGCCCGGTGGGGTCGTCGGTGCGGTCACAGCGGGGCCTCCGTGAGGTCAGGGTAGAGCGGGAAGCGGTCGGCCAGCACATCCACTCGGGTGCGCAGTGCGGCCAGGGCCGCGTCATCGGCGTCGGGTCGCAGCGCGTGGCTGATGACGTCGGCGACTTCGCGGAAGCTGTCCAGATCGAAGCCGCGGGTCGCCAGCGCCGCGGTGCCGATGCGCACGCCCGAGCTGACCATCGGCGGTCGCGGGTCGAACGGAACGGCGTTGCGGTTCACGGTGATTCCCACGCGGTGCAGCCGGTCCTCGGCCTGTTTGCCGTCCAGTTCGGACTCGCGCAGGTCGACCAGCACCAGGTGGACGTCGGTGCCGCCGGAGACGACGTTGATGCCGGCCGCGCGGGAATCGTCTTGCAGCAGGCGCTCGGCCAGGATCGCTGCGCCGTCCAGCGTGCGCTGCTGCCGCTCGCGGAATTCGGGCGTGGCCGCGAGTTTGAACGACACGGCCTTGGCGGCGATGACGTGCTCGAGCGGTCCACCCTGCTGACCGGGGAACACCGACGAGTTGAACTTCTTGGCCAGGGCTTGGTCGTTCGTGAGGATGATGCCGCCGCGGGGGCCGCCCAGTGTCTTGTGCGTGGTCGAGGTGACGACGTGGGCGTGTGGCACCGGCGACGGGTGCAGGCCGGCGGCGACCAGGCCGGCGAAATGGGCCATGTCGACCATCAGGTAGGCGCCGACTTCGTCTGCGATGCGCCGGAATTCGGCGAAATCGAGCTGGCGGGGATAGGCCGACCAGCCCGCCAGGATCAGCTTCGGCCGGCGCTCGCGCGCGATGCGCTCGACCTCGGCCATGTCGACCCGATGGTCGCTTTCCCCGACGTGGTAGGCCGCGACGTCGTAGAGCTTGCCGGAGAAGTTGAGCTTCATGCCGTGCGTGAGGTGCCCGCCGTGCGCCAGGTCGAGACCGAGGATGGTGTCGCCGGGGGAGAGCAGCGCCGACATGGCGGCGGCGTTGGCCTGCGCGCCCGAATGTGGTTGCACGTTGGCGTATTCGGCGCCGAAGAGGCTCTTGACGCGGTCGATGGCGAGTTGTTCGGTGACGTCGACGAATTCGCAGCCGCCGTAGTACCGGCGGCCTGGGTAGCCCTCGGCGTACTTGTTGGTCAGCACCGAGCCCTGCGCCTGCATCACGGCGACGGGCGCGAAGTTCTCGCTGGCGATCATCTCCAGCGTGCTCTGTTGCCGGTGCAACTCGGCCGAGATCGCCTGGTGCACATCCGGATCCAGCTCGGCGAGGCTCGCGCTCAGTGTGGGGTTGGTGGCTGTCGGGGCGGTGTCGAGGGTCATGTACACCTTTCTGACATTGCAGTGTGTGCTGGACTAATATATCAGCTGTCGGTTAGATTAAGATCAGCTGGTGGCCGCGTCAAGAGCTGGGCCGCAGACACTTTTGGAGGATTGGCGATGACCCTGACAGAGTTGTCGTTCGGCGATCTCGACAGCACTCAACCCGACGCGAGGGCGGCCGCCACCGAGACCAACGCGGACCGCGCCTACGACATCGTGCGCGAGCGCCTGGTGATGCTGGACATCCGGCCGGGGGAGCCCATCAACGACGACCACCTCGCGGCTGATCTCGGCTTCGGCCGCACTCCTGTGCGGGAGGCCCTCAAACGTCTCGAGCGTGACCGCCTCGTCGTCGCCTACCCGCGGCGGGGCACGTTCGCCACGGCCGTCGACATGACGGATCTGGCCGACATCTCGGAGATTCGCAAACTGCTCGAGCCGACGGCGGCCGCCCGGGCCGCCCGCGTCGCGACACCGGAGACCCGCGCCCGGCTGACGGCACTCGCGCGGGCGATCTCCGGGATCGGCGACACCGACGATCCCCGCGAGGTGCTGCGGCACGACGTCCATGTGCACCGCGAGATCTACCGGGCGTCGGGCAATCCGCACCTCGAACAGATCCTCGTCAGCCTCGACGCGCATGCCACCCGGATCTGGTGCTTGTTCCTGGACCGGCTGCCGGGCGTCGCCGGCCACGTCCGTGAGCACATCGAGCTGCTGGAGGCCATCGTCGCGGGCGACGAGGCCACGGCTTCCGCCCTGACGCTGGCCCATGTCTGCAGCTTCGAGGCGGCGATTCGCGCGTTGCTGTGATGCCTCCGCGGCGCGCCACCGACCGGCCGCGATCGGGCGGACCGGACGGCGCAGGTCCTGATATATCATTGACCTGACCAGATCAGATCAGTTGCCGGACGCTGAAGTCGGCGACGTCGGGAAGGTGGGGCGGGCGTGAGCGTTGCCGGTGTGGAACAGCTCGATGACGTTGTCTCCGAGGAGATGTCGTTCGCCGACCGGGCATACCTGGTGATCCGCGACAAGCTCATCATGCTGGATATCCGGCCCAACGAAGCCATCGTGGAAAACGATCTCGCGGCCGAACTCGAGCTGGGCCGGACCCCCGTCCGCGAGGCTCTCAAGCGCCTGGAAGCGGATCGGTTGGTGGTCTCGTTCCCGCGCCGCGGCACTTTCGCCACCGGTGTCGATGTCGCCGACCTCCGGCACATCTCTCAGATTCGGGTCAATCTCGAGCCCGTCGCCGCACGCTCGGCTGCCGAGAACGCCTCGGCCGACGTGCGTGCCGGCCTGCTCGCGCTCGCCGACCGCACCGAAGCGCTCGATGTGCAGAACATCGATCGCGACGAGCTCATGCGGTGGGACCTGCGCGCGCACCGCGCGATCTACCGAGCAGCCGGAAATCCACATCTCGAGGATGTGCTGGTCCGCTACGACAATCTCGCGACCCGGATCTTCTGCCTGTTCCTCGACCGCCTGCCGACGGTGGCCCGACACGTGGGCGAGCACGCCGAGCTGTTGCGGACCATCGCCGGTGGCGACGGCGACGCCGCGGCACAGATAGCGCTCGACCACGTCACCGGATTCGAGAAGGCGATCCGCGCAATCGTCTGACGTGCCCGACGAACGTGACCACACGCATCACGATGTGGTTATCGTTGCGTAATGAGCAACAACGGCGTTGATTCCGGCAATGGGGGCGTGCAGTCCGTCGACCGCGCGCTGTACATCCTGGAGCTCCTCGCACGCCGCGGCGAAGCCGGCGTCACCGAGCTGGCATCGGACATCGGGGTGCACAAATCGACGGTGTCGCGCCTGCTTGCGGCCCTCGAGGATCGTGAACTCGTCGAGCAGGCTTTCGAGCGCGGCAAGTATCGCCTCGGATTCGGCATCCTGCGGCTGGCCAACGCGGTGTCCGGCCGGCTCGACGTCACCCGGCAGGGCCGGGAGATCTGCGAGCGCCTGGCGCTCGAGGTCGGGGAGACCGTCAACATCGCCGTGCTGCGGTCCGAGTACGCGGTGAACGTGGACCAGGCGCGCGGGCCCGCCGCGATCAGCACGCACAACTGGGTAGGTGAGCTCACCCCGTTGCACGCGACGTCGAGCGGAAAGGTGTTGCTGGCCTTCATGTCCGCGGATGCCCGCCGGGATCTGTTGGCGGAGGCCGGGCTGCGGCGGTTCACCGAGCACACCATCACATCTGTCGAGCGCCTGGAAGCGCAGCTGCAGGACGTGCCCCGCACCGGCTACGTGGTGTCGCTGGAAGAGCTCGAGCCCGGGCTCAACGCCGTCGCTGCGCCGATTCGCGATCACCTCGGCGGGGTGATCGCCGCTCTCAGTGTCTCCGGCCCGGCGTATCGGCTCACTGTCGAACGGGTGCAGGAGATCGCACCGGCGGTGGTCTGGGCGGCCGACGATGTCAGCCGCCGGATGGGCTACCGGGGCTGACTGCGCACGCCCTATCGGGCAATTCGCCGATTCGCGCTGCATATCAGATCAGCGCGATCTAATATATCAACGGTTCGCCATCGGTGATTCCCGTGCCCGGTGGCGAACCTCAAGTCGATGCCCCCGCAGCGCTGGTGGTGCGAATGGCGTCGACGTGGCGAACCTGCCGCACAGCATGGCGTCGACTCGCCGCGCGTCCGACTGACCTGGGCTTTCGGGTCCGCCGAGGCAGTTGTTCCGGCTGTGTAAACGGTGCCATCCACCCCTTGACACGGGTATGTGACTGTCGCCACACTGTTGCATAATACGAATTGCGTTGCGTATAGCGCTTCAAACTCACCGAGAGGGCAACCCACCTGATGCTCGAGATCTGTCCGCTCTCCGAACTCCCGCCCGGCGAGGCCCGGCGGGTGGACACCGACCCGCCCATCGCGGTGTTCCACACCGAGGACGGCGAGGTGTTCGCCATCGACGACACCTGTTCGCACCAGGACGCCTCGCTGGCCGACGGCTGGCTGGAAGGGTGTGACGTCGAGTGCCCGCTGCACGCCTCGCGGTTCAACCTCCGCACCGGAGCGGTCGACGCGCCGCCTGCCAAGCTGCCGGTCCGCACGCACGCCGTGGTGATCACCGACGGCGTCATCCACGTCGAACTCAGCACCGAGAAACCCAACCTGCCGCCCGACATCCGGGCTCGACTCGGCGCGGGGCAGTGATGAAGCACGTCGCGATCGTGGGTGCGTCACTCGCGGGACTGTCCGCCGCGAGGGCATTGCGGGCACAGGGCTTCGACGGGCGGCTGACCGTGATCGGCGACGAGGCGCAGCGGCCCTACGACCGCCCGCCGCTGTCGAAGGAGTTCCTCTGCGGCAACGTCTCCGAAGCCGACCTCGCCCTCGAATCCGACGACGACGATCTGCAGGCGGACTGGCGACTGGGCGTCGCCGCGGCCCGGCTCGACAGTCGCGGTGGCGCAATCGAACTCGCGGACGGGACACGCATCGACGCCGACGGCGTGGTGATCGCGACCGGTTCCCGCGCCCGCCGCTGGCCCGGCTGCGCGGGCATGGCCGGCGTGCACGTCATCCGCACCATCGACGACGCCGTCGCGTTGCGTGCCGAACTGGTGCCGGGCGCTCGGCTGGTGGTCATCGGCGCCGGGTTCATCGGCGCCGAAGTCGCCTCGACGGCCCGCAAGCTGGGCCTCGACGTCACTGTCGTCGAAGCCGCCCCGGCACCGCTGCAGATGCAGCTCGGTAGCTGGCTCGGTGGTGTCGTCGCCGGCGCCCACACCGCCAACGGCACCACGCTGATCTGCGGGGTGGGCGTCGCCGGGCTCGTCGGCGAGGAGCGCGCACTGCGTGCACCCGACGGCGTGCGGCGGGTCGCCGGCGTCGACCTCACCGACGGACGCCACCTGCCGGCCGACGTCGTCGTCGTCGGTATCGGCGGTGTGCCGAACATCGACTGGCTGCAGGGCAGTGGACTGGAGCTCGGCAACGGCGTGCTGTGCGGCACGCATGGACAGACGGCCCTGCCGAACGTCGTCGCCGTCGGTGACTGCGCGGCCTGGCTCGACGCCGCCACCGACACCCACCACCGGGTCGAACACTGGACCGGTGCGCTGGAGCGTCCCGCGATGGCGGTCGCCGCCCTGCTGGCCGGTGGCCTCCGGCAGGAGTCGACGGTGAAGCCGCCGTACTTCTGGTCCGACCAGTACGGCTCCCGCATTCAGTTCGCCGGCCTCGCCCGTCCCGATGACGAGATCACCATCGAGGAGGGCAGCTGCGAGGAGCGCTGCCTGCTCGCCACCTATCGGCGCGATGGCCGCCTGGTCGCGGTCCTCGGTATCGACCAGCCCCGGCTCTTCACCCGGTGGCGCCGCCAGCTGGTCCCGACACCCACTGCGGTCTAGGCCGAAGTTGTTGCAGCCCAATAAAAATCACGACAAGACACCGCAAAGGAGCTCGATGACCGCCACCGTGCCGAACCTGCCTGGAAGCCTCATTTCCACTCTGGCAGGGCATTACTACACCGATCCGGAGGTCTTCGCCCTCGAGCAGGAGAAGATCTTCGAGACCATGTGGTTCTGCGTTGTGCGCGCCGCGGATCTGGACAAGCCCGGCGCATTCAAGACCGTCCAGGTCGGCCGCGAAAGCGTTTTGGTGACCAGGTCCCGCAAGGGCGATATCAACGCGTTCTTCAACCTGTGCCGGCATCGCGGCGCGCGGCTGTGCACCGAGGACAGTGGCGAGGTCAAGCGTGCGTTCCAATGTCCTTACCACGCATGGACTTACGATCTCGACGGCAAGCTCATCGCGGCACCGAACCTGACCAAGATGCCCGACATCGACCGCGTCGAGTACGGCCTGCGCAAGATCTCGGTCCGGGAGTGGCTCGGCTATGTCTGGGTGTGCCTGGCCGACGAGCCACCGTCGTTCGAGGACACCGTCATGCAGGAGATCGTGGATCGGTTGGGCGATGTCGAGTCGATCGACCATTACACGGTGGGCGGTCTGAGCCTCGGTCGCCGCATCGTCTATGACGTCAAGGCGAACTGGAAGCTCATCATCGAGAACTTCATGGAGTGCTACCACTGCGCCACCATCCACCCGGAACTGACCGAGGTGCTGCCGGAGTTCGCGGACGGCTACGCCGCCCAGTACTACGTCGGCCACGGCGCGGAGTTCGGCGAAGACGTCGCCGGCTTCACCATCGATGGCTCAGAGGGTTTCGAGCACATCCCCGGCGTCACCGCGGATCAGGACCGGCGCTACTACGCGATCACGGTACGTCCGCAGGTGTTCGTCAACCTGGTGCCCGATCACGTCATCATCCATCGGATGTTCCCGATGGCTGCGGACCACACCATCGTCGAATGCGACTGGCTGTACCTGCCCGGCGTGGTCGAATCCGGGCGCGACGTGAGCAAGTCGGTAGAGCTGTTCCACCGCGTCAACCAGCAGGACTTCGACGCCTGCGAGCGCTGTCAGCCCGCCATGAGTTCCCGCGTCTATCGCGACGGCGGTGTGTTGGTGCCCAGCGAACACCACCTCGGCGACTTCCATGACTGGCTGCGCAACAAGCTCGCCGACTAGATGCGGGCATTCGGCTCCCGGCAACCGGCCCGGCGCCGAATACTCGCGGAGTCGGCGCGGTGTCCCGGTCCGCCGGGCCGGCTGGAGAGGCGGCCTCGGTGGACCGGGACACCACACCACCCAAAGGCTGTGCAGCGCAGTGCCATCCAGGCCAACGACGTCCGCCATTTCGGAACCCGCGATCAAAGGAGCAGTGATGTCCTGTACACCGATTCCTGAAGAGCATGTGCCATGTCCGTGAGCGAAGGTGCGGCAGCGACATTCTCCGACGACCCGGCCGTGCTGGCGCGCAAGCGCCGGTTCATGGCGCGGATGATCGTCGTGTTGGTCGGCGGCATGTTCCTCGATGGCTACATCCTGGGCAGCATCGGTCCGGTCACGCACACCATCGAGCTGGACCCCCGGTTCACCACCGTCTGGATCGGGCTGGAGGCCGCCTCGGCGATGCTCGGCATCCTCATCGGCTCACCTTTGGGTGGGTGGCTGGCCGACAAGTTCGGCCGTAAGCCGATTCTGTTCTGGGATCTGGCGCTGTTCACGGCCTTTTCGGCTCTGCAGTTCTTCGTCGACGGACCAGAACAGCTTTTCGCCGTTCGTCTGTTGATGGGCCTGGCCGTCGGCATCGAGTACGCGGTCGGCTTGCCGATGCTGGCGGAGTTCGCGCCGACCCATCTCCGCGGCAAACTGTTGGCCCTGACCCTGGTCGCCTGGTACGGCGGTTTCATGATCGCGTTCGTCATCGGCTACTTCATGGACCGGGCCGGTGTGGACTGGCGGGTCACGCTGGGCACCACAACGCTCATCGCAGGCGCGCTGCTGATCGGCCGGATCGGGTTGCCCGAGTCGCCGCGCTGGTTGTGGGCAAAGGGCAGGACCGAGGAGGCGCACGGACTGGTCGTCGGGTATCTGGACACCGCCTACCAGACCGACATGATGAAAGCCACTGCGGGCGGCGCGACGGGCAGTTTCAAGATGCTGTTCTCGCCGGCGGTGTGGCGCTCGACGGTCTTCATGGCCGTGTTCTGGACCTGCGCGGTGACGCCGTACTTCGCCATCGCGACCTTCGCCGACGGCCTGCTGGGCGATATCGGCATGAAGGGCCTCATGCGCGGAGTGGTTCTCTCGGTCGTCGCCTGGTTGGGCGTGATCTTCACGATGTTCATGATCGACCGTTGGGGGCGGCGCAAGATGACCGTTCCGACCCAGTGGATCGCCGGCGGTCTGCTGGTCGCCATCGCCGTCCTCGGCAGCTTCGTGCTTCCGGTGGAGCAGGTCGGTGTGATGTCGATGGTGATGTTGGCGCTGTTCCTGGCGTATTCGTTCGTCAACGCGATGTACACCGCGTTCACTCAAATCTATCCCGCGGAGGTCTTCCCGACCGAGGTCCGGGCGATCGGTACCGGATTCGCGGCGGCGATCAGCCGCCTCGGTGCTGCTGCGGGTCTGTTCCTGATCCCGCTCTCGATGAAGCACCTCGGTTTCACCTGGACCATGGTCTTCGCGGGAATCATCGCCTTCGCCGGTGCGATCGTGTCGCAGATCCTGGCTCCGGAGACCAGCGGCAAGTCGCTGAGCGAATTGGACATGAGCCACTGAGCGCACGCCATACAGGCCGGGCCTGGGTCACGCCGCTGCGGACTCGGTCAGGTGCGGCGCGAGGCGGGAGGAAAATCCGGTCCATGACGATGCGGGTGGCCGTGATCGGCGATGTCGGTGGGCACATCGAGGAGCTGCGGCGCGAGCTGCGGTCTCTCGGTGTCTCCGAAACCGGGGTGTTGCCCGATGATCTCGTCGTGATTCAGGTGGGGGATCTGGTGCACCGGGGCCCGGACTCCGAGGGTGTCGTTCGTCTGGTCGACTACTACCTGAACACGTATCCCGGGCAGTGGGTTCAGCTTGTGGGCAATCATGAGGCTCTGTATCTACGGCCGAACAGCTTCCTGTGGGAGGACCGGATCGGTTACCTGGAACAGCGCATCCTGAAGAAGTGGTGGGCCGACGGCAAGCTGCACGCTGCGGTCGCCGTCGAGACCGGCGAAGAGGATTTCCTGGTGACGCATGCCGGGGTCACCGAGCAGTTCTGGCGCGAGCACCTCCTCGCCCCCGATACCGCGCGGCAGGCGGCGCGCCGGATCAACAGCCTGGCCCGCACGGGGTGCCCGACGCTGTACGGCGGCGGCGCCATGCTCGGCCCACCGAATCCGATGGCGGGTCCGTTATGGGCCAGCCGCACCGAGGAGGTCGTGCCCGGGTGGGAAGGCACGACGCTCCCGTTCAGTCAGGTGCACGGTCACAGTGGCTCGCACGGTGCGTCCGACCATCCGGCAACCACCTATGATGCGCGACTGCACCATGAGGTGACCCGCTTCCCGGGCGGTCGTCTCATCGGCATCGATCCCGGCCACCTCGTCGAGGCGACCCCGGAGTGGGGCGCCTTCGTCGTCACGACCGGCTCCCGGCCCACCGCCGGGTGAGCGACTCCGGAGAGGACTGCGGCATGTCGACCGAGACCGAGACCGAGGCGGAACTGGCCGAACTCGCCGAACTGCTGGCGCACTGCCCACCGTTCGATGCACTGAGCCCGGCCGAGCGCGCCGGCGCGGTGGCTGCTGCGCAGATCGCGGAGTACCAGCCGGGCGACCTGATTCTGGATGCCTTCGCCACGATGCCGACGAGCATCGGACTGGTGATGTCGGGAGAGATCGATCTCTGGTTCGATCCGGAACGCATCGGTGAGGGGCCCGCCGACAAGTTCACCCGTGGCGCGCCAATCGGATACACCTCCGCACTGGCGGGGCGGCCGGTCGGCCCGCGGATCGAGGCGAAGACCAAGGTCATCGTCGCGAACCTGCCGTCCGGGATCGTCCTTCCCGCGTTCGCGTCCCGCAGCGGCGCGCGTTTCCTGGCCGACGAGATCGCGCACGTGCGCGGGCTCACGGCCGCTCAGCCGCGGTACACACTGCTGTCGGATCTGGTCTACCGCGAACCGCTCGTCGTACGGGCCGACGAATCGGTGACGGCGCTCGCAGCGCGCATGACCGAGCTGGGCCTGCCGTACGCCGCCGTCGACACCGGTACCGGCCACTTCGGCCTGGTGACAGATGAAGCCTTGCGCCGCAAGGTGATCGGGGAAGGCCTGCCGCGGGAGTCGCCCGCGAATGCGGTGATGGACTATCCCGCGATCACGGCACCGGCGAGTATGTCGTCTGCTGACGCCCTGATCATGCTGCTCGATCACGGCGTCTCGTTCCTGCTCGTCACCGGAGACGACGGCCGCCTGAAAGGCGCGGTCGGGGAGCGTGATTTCATGCTCGCGCCCACGACCGCCGGTGTCAGCCTGAACGCACAGATCCGGCAGGCCTGCAGCATCGATGGGCTGATCACACATGCGCGCCGGGTTCCGGCGATGCTTGCCGACATCCTGGCGCGCGGTCTGACGGCCGATCGGGTGATCGCCGTCCATTCGGCGCTGATCGCCTCGATCACCCGTCGCGCGATCTTCCTGGTCTTCGACCACGAGGAATTCAACGATCTGTCGATCGATGCCTTCACCTGGCTCTCACTCGGCAGCATCGGCCGGCGCGAAGCGGTGCCCTCGTCCGATGTCGATGCCGCGGTGACGTTCGCGGATTCGTACGAGGACCAAATCCCGCGCTACCGCGAAGCATTCAGTGTCGTGGGGGAGGTGCTGCAGCTCTGTGGCATCGGCGTCGACGCTCATCATGCGTTCCCGTCGCACCCGGGGTTCTCGCGTACCGATTCGCAGTGGCGAGAGGCGGCGCAGGGCTGGCTCACCAACCCTCAGCAGAATCAGGGCACCATCATGGCCTCGCTCCTGGTGGACGCCCGGCCGATCTTCGGCGACCCGGCGTTGCCCGAGCCCGCGCGCGTCTTCCGCGATTTCAATCGGCATCCCGCGACCGTCGAACTGCTGCTGCAGGATTCGCTCTCGCGCCGAGCGCGCCTGCTCTCGGTGCGGGACCGGATCATCGGGCGTGACGAGAAGTTCGACATCAAGGGCCGGGGCTTGCTGCCGATCGTCAATGTCGCGAGGTGGGCCTCGCTCAGCGTCGGATCCCCGGAGTTGCACACCGTCGACCGGCTCCGCGTTGCCGCCGGGTCGGAGGTGCTCACCGACCGCTCCGCGAGCCGGCTGATCGAAGCGTTCGACGCGCTCCAGCTGCTCCGGCTGGAACACCAGTTGCGGCAGATCGAGGCGGGCCAGCGTCCCGACGACATCATCGACCTCGACGAGATCTCACCCATCGACCGCAGCACCATCGAGCAGACCGTCAAGGAGATCGCCGACGTCCAGCGCCGCATGGGACGCGTCGCGCACATGAATTCCGGTGCCGAACTCGTCAGACGCGGGCAGCCGGGATCGACGCCGAGGAAGGCCAGATGAGGTCTTTCGCATGGCTGGCAGCGGGTCGCAAAAAATGAGTCAGATCAGCATCTCAAACCGCATCATTACTGATCAGCTAGTGATATATTAGTTGGCGACAGGGCCGGGGCGGCCGTAGTCGATGGTCTCGTCGTGGCGGCCCGACTGCCTCCGACGCCCATAGGGAAAGCGAGCCGCGATGCCCAGAGTGAATCTCAGGACCGTCGCGTCCGAAAATCGCATGGGCACAGCGGGTTCCGAGTATGGTCGCCGCCGGATCGCCTGTCGCCTGGGTGATCACCGGTAATCGAGGAGGCAACGTGGACGGTGCACCTGATCTGCTCATCGGATCGCAGTGGCGGCATGCCGCCGACGGCGGTACCCGGGAGCTCATCAACCCCGCGACGGGCAAGGTCTTCGCCACGGTTGACGAGGCCACGCACGACGACGCGCTGGCGGCCGTCGCCGCGGCCCGCGCGGCCTTCGATGCCGGAGACTGGCCGGCCACGCCGGTCGCCGAGCGGGCCGCGCTGCTCGAGCGCATCGCCGACCTGCTGGCCCGCGACAAGGAGTCGCTGGCAGCACTGGAGACCGCTGACACCGGAAAAACCCTGGCGGAGAGCCGGATCGACATCGACGACGTGATCTCGGTGTTCCGCTACTACGCGCGCCTGGTCGCGACGCAGTCCGACCGCCTGGTCGACGTGGGCAACCCGGCCGTCATCAGCCGGGTGGTGCACGAGCCCATCGGGGTGTGCGTGTTGATCGCCCCGTGGAACTATCCGCTCCTGCAGATTTCCTGGAAAATCGCGCCGGCCCTGGCGGCCGGTTGCACCATGGTGGCCAAACCCAGTGAGGTGACACCGCTTTCGACGATCGCCTTCGTCCGGCTGGCCCAGGAAGCGGGGGTGCCCCCGGGCGTGCTCAACCTGATCCAGGGCAGTGGGGCCGCCGTCGGTGCGGCACTCACCGACAATCCCGACGTCGACCTCATCTCGTTCACCGGTGGGCTGAGCACCGGTCAACACATCGCCAGGACCGCCGCCGCGCACGTGACCAAGGTGGCGCTGGAACTCGGCGGGAAGAACCCGCACATCGTCTTCGCCGACATCGGAACCGGCGCGGCCTGGGACGCCGCCGTCGACCAGGTCCTCACCGGCGTGTTCCTGCACTCGGGCCAGGTGTGCTCGTCCGGTACCCGGGTGATCCTGGAGGAGTCGATCGCCGACGACTTCGTCGCTCAGCTCGCCGAGCGGGCCGAGAAGATCCGGATGGGCGACGGTACCGACCCGCGTAGCCAGACCGGCCCGCTGGTATCCAAGCAGCAGCTGGACAAGATCGAATCCTTTGTGGCCCTGGGTATTTCCGAGGGCGCGAAGCTCATCACCGGCGGGACCCGGCCCAGCGATCCGGCACTGGCGGACGGCTACTTCTTCCTGCCGACGATCTTCGACCGGTGCGACCGCTCGATGCGGATCGTCACGGAGGAGACCTTCGGGCCGATCATGACGGTGGAGCGGTTCACCGACGAGGCCGAGGCGATCAGGCTCGGCAACGACACGCAGTACGGTCTCGCGGCAGGGGTGCGAACCTCTGATCCGGCGCGGGGCGAACGTGTGGTGCGCGCATTACGGCACGGCACGGTGTGGTTGAACGACTTCGGCTACTACACCGCGGCAGCGGAGTGGGGCGGTTTCGGGAAGTCGGGCAACGGCCGCGAGCTCGGTCCCTCGGGTCTCGCGGAATATCAAGAGCTCAAACATATCTGGCACAACACCGCGCCAACGCCGGCCGGCTGGTTTGACGCCACCGAAGGCTAGGGACACAACTTCATGACTCAGAACCTCACTGATACGGACAGCGGCGGACTCGAGGATTTCGGCTACAAGGAATCACTGGACCGCAGCATCGGAAAATTCGCGAGCTTCGCGGCCGGGGTCAGCTATATCTCGATCCTGACCGGTACCTTCCAGCTGTTCTATGTCGGCTACGGCAACGGCGGACCGGCGTACCTCTGGTCCTGGCCCATGGTGTTCATCGGGCAGATGGCGGTGGCGCTGTGTTTCATGGAACTCGCCGCCAAGTATCCGGTCGCGGGTTCCGTCTACAACTGGTCGAAGAAGCTGGGCAGCCGCATCGTCGGCTGGAGTTCGGGGTGGCTCATGCTCACGGCCTCCATCGTCACACTGTCGGCGGTGGTGTTGGCCCTACAGCTGAACCTGCCACGGCTCTGGAAGGGTTTCCAGGTGATCGGTGACGGCACCGGTCAGTACGATTTCGCCGCCAACGCCATCCTGCTCGGCACGGTCCTCATCGTGTTCACCACTGTCGTCAATGCCTTCGGCGTGCGGCTGATGGCGATGATCAACAGTGCCGGCGTCTTCATCGAACTCATTGCGGCCGTGCTCATCGCGGTCATCCTGCTCTTCAACATCAAGCGCGGCCCGAGCGTCTTCTTCGACACCCAAGGTCACGGCGCCGGGCTGCCCGGTGGATATTTCGGTGCGTTCCTGGTGGCCTCGGTGGCGTCGCTGTACGTGATGTACGGGTTCGACACGGCAAGCTCGCTCGGCGAGGAAACGGTCGAACCGCGGCGCACCGCGCCCAAGGCCATCCTGCGCGCCATCCTGGCCTCGTTCGTGATCGGCGGCGCCATCCTGGCGGGCGCCATCATGGCCACGCCGGATCTGAATGACCCGGCGCTGGGCAGCCCCGACGGCAGCCTGCAGTCCATCGTCGAGAAGGTGATGTGGGGCCCGTTGGGCACCATCTTCCTGATCTGCATCGTGGTCGCCGTGACGGTGTGCTCGCTGGCCGTGCACACCGCGGCGATCCGCCTGACGTTCGCCATGGCCCGCGACAACGCGCTGCCGTTCGGCGAGAAGCTCGCCAAGGTGCACCCCAAGACCCAGGCGCCCGTCGTGCCGGCCGTCGTGATCGGCATCATCGCGGCGCTGATCCTCGTGATCAACCTCGGGCAGCCAAAGGTTTTCACCGTGCTGACCTCGATCGCGATCATCATGATCTACCTGGCCTACCTGATGGTTACCGGCCCGCTGCTCAAGAAGCGCCTGCGAGGGGAGTGGCCGCCGAAAGACCTTGCCGAGGGTGGCTACTTCACCATGGGCAAGTGGGGCCTGCCGGTCAACATCTTCGCGGTGCTGTGGGGCGTCGGGATGGCCGTCAACCTGGCGTGGCCGCGCGTCGCGATCTACGGTGACCCGTGGTACAACACCTGGGGCGCGTTCGTCTACATCGGCGTCATCCTCGGTCTGGGCCTGCTCTGGTATTTCGTCAAGGGCCGCAACCACATTGGCACTCTCGCCTCCCACTCGGCGTATACCCGCGACTGACCCGCTGAGCTTGTTCCCCTCTGCCTGACCACTTTTCGAGGAGTTCGCATCATGTCCGATCAGACCTACGACTACGTGATCGCCGGCGGCGGCACCGCCGGCTGTGTCCTCGCGGCGCGGCTGTCCGAGGACCCGAATGTCACCGTCTGTCTGGTGGAGGCCGGGCCGTCGGATGTGGGTGACCGGAACATCCTCGAATTGTCGGAGTGGATGCACCTGCTGGACTCCGGCTACGACTGGGACTACCCGGTGGAGCCGCAGGAGAAGGGCAACAGCTTCATGCGGCACGCGCGGGCGAAGGTGCTCGGCGGGTGTTCGTCACACAACTCCTGTATTGCGTTCTGGCCGCTCGCCCAGGGCCTGCGGGACTGGGTGGCGATGGGCGCGACCGGCTGGGAGCCGGAGAACGTGCTGCCGTTCACCGCCAAGTTGGAGAACAACACCGCGACCGGCACGTATCAGGGTGTGCCGCACGGTGATTCGGGTCCGGTTCGGCTTCGTGACGTGCCGCCCAACGACCCGTGCGGTCAGGCGGTCATCGACTCCGCCGCCAAAGTCGGTCTGGAGACTGTGCAGTTCAACCGCGGCGACTGGACCCTCAACGCGGCGGGCTGGTTGCAGATCAACGCGAATGAGGCCGGCGAGCGGATGTCCAGCTCGCACGCGTATCTGCACCCGATCCGCGAGTCGCGGCCCAATCTCACTGTGCTGACCAACTGCTGGGTGGCCGAGATCCTGTTCGACGACTCGGGCGACGAGCCGGTGGCGACGGGCGTGCGGTACCAGCGCCCGGACCTCACCGGCTACGACGTCGTCACCGCCAGGCGCGAGGTGGTCGTCACGGCCGGTGCGATCGACACCCCGAAACTGCTGATGCTGTCCGGAATCGGGCCCGCAGCCCACCTGAACGAGGTCGGGGTGCCGGTGCGGGTCGACTCGCCCGGCGTCGGTGAGAACCTCGACGACCACGTCGAGGGCCTCGTGTTCTGGGAAGCGGCGAAGCCGATGGTCACCGAATCCACGCAGTGGTGGGAGATCGGGCTGTTCGCGACCACCGAGGTCGCCGGCGACAACCCCGATCACTCCGACCTGATGATGCACTACGGCAGCGTCCCGTTCGACATGAACACGCTGCGGCACGGGTACCCCACCACCGATAACGGCTTCTGCCTGACTCCCAATGTGACACAAGGCCGTTCACGCGGCACCGTGCGACTGGCCTCACGCGACTTCCGGGATCGGGCGAAGGTCGACCCACGCTATTTCACGGACCCGGAAGGGCACGACGAGAAGGTGATGCTGGCCGGAATCAAGCTGGCTCGCAAGATCGCCGAGCAGGAGCCCCTGCAGGAGTGGATCGGCCGTGAACTGGCGCCCGGCCCGGATGCGCAGACCGACGAGGAACTGCTCGCGTACATCTACAAGACGCACAACACCGTGTACCACCCGGCCGGTACCGCCCGGATGGGTGCGGTCGACGATCCGATGGCGGTGCTCGACCCGCAGCTGCGCGTCAAGGGGGTGCGCAACCTGCGGGTGGTCGATGCCTCGGCGATGCCGAAGTTGCCGGTGGTCAACCCCAACATCACGGTGATGACGATGGCCGAGAAATGTGCGGACCTCATTCGCAACGGGTGACGTAGGGCACGATGGCGAAGTGACCTCTCCGGAGCTGGTGAACTTCCTCGGTTCGCGTCCGCCGTTTCAGACGGCGAGTGACACCGAACTGAACGACCTCGTCGCTGCCTCGTCGGTGGAGCAGTATCGCGCCGGCACCGTGATCGCGGACTTCTCCCGGCAGGTCCCCGACGACATCTGGATGGTCCTCACCGGCTCGGTGAACCTTCAGGAGGTGGGCGACGGGCAGGTGTTCGACACCATCGAGCCCGGCGAAATCTTCGGCTACGTGCCGATGCTGACCGGCGGTGGTATCGAATTCCTGGCCCGCACAACGGAACCCGCCACCGTCATCCGCCTGCCCGGCGAGCTCGTGCGGGCGCAGTTCGCCAAACCGGCGGGGCTGCGCTTCCTGGCGCTGTCCGCCACACCGTCGTCGCAGTCGCAGCTGATCACCGCCGGCGACTCCCGGCCGGTCGGCGATCTGGTGCACGGCACCGTGCTGATCGTGGAGCCGGGCGTCTCGGTTCGCGACGCCGTCGTGCAGATGAGCGAGCAGCGGGTGTCCTACGCGCTGATCCGGCTGCGCGAGGGCGGCGTCGGCATCTTCACCGACCGTGATCTTCGGTCGCGCGTGGTCGCGGCCGGGTTGCCCGTCGACGTCCCGATCTCCGAGGTGATGAGCGCGCCCGCCCAGACGGTGACCGCTGATCGCACCGCCGAGACCGTCCTGTTGGACATGCTGGAGCGGGGCATGCGCCACATGCCGGTGCTGTCGCCACGCGGTGAGGTGCTGGGCGTGCTGGAGGACGTTGATCTGCTGGCCGCCTCGGCGCGGCAGAGCTTCGTGTTGCGCCGGGCGATCGCGCAGGCGCCCGATGCCGCCGCGCTCCAGCGCCATGGCCGCGACGTGACCCGGATCGCGGTCGAGCTGTTCCGCACCGGGACGAAGGCGTCGGCCGCCAGCAGCATCGCCTCGATCGTGCTGGATGCGTTGGTGCGCAAGGCATTGGAGCTGGCCCTGGCCGAAGCGGGACCCGGACCGACGCAGGATCAGTTCGCCTGGCTCACCCTCGGCAGCATCGCCCGCCGGGAGGCCATGCCGTCCTCCGACGTCGACAGCGCGCTCAGTTGGGCCGACAGCTGCGATGCCGAATGCGCGCAGTTGCGGGCCATCGCGGCCCGCGCGCACGCCATCCTCGACGGTTGCGGCCTGCCTGCCGACAGCAACGGCGCCGTCGCGTCGCACAAGGCGTTCGCGCGGTCGGCCTCCGACTGGGCACAGGCCGCCGAGGGCTGGCTCGATGATCCCCTGCGCGGCAAGGGTTTGATCCTGTCCTCCCTGCTGATCGACGGTCGCGTGGTGTGGGGGAACCGGGCGCTGCACACCGTGCCCACGGTGTTCCACCGCATGCGTGACGAACATCCGAACGCCCTGCGCCTGCAGCTGCTGGATGCGCTGTCGGGCAAGGTGCGCACGTGGTCGCTGCGCGATGTGCTGTCGCGGCGCGGCGGCACGTTCGATCTGAAGACGCATGCGGTGACGCCGATCGTCAACCTGGCCCGGTGGGGCGGCCTGACCGCCGACATGACGTCGGCTTCGACGCCGGCGCGGCTCGCGGCAGCGGTGGGCACCGGAGCGCTGACCGAGCGCGATTCCCGGACGCTCACAGAGGTTTTCGTCATGCTGCAACGGATGCGGTTGGCGCATCAGGTCGAGCTGATCGCCGACGGTCGCACCCCGAACGACGTGGTCACCGTCGGCGACCTCTCGCCGCTCAACCGGAGCCTGCTCGGTGACGGGCTGCGTGAGATCGCCGCCGTCCAGCGGCGGGCCCGGCAGTCGGGCACGCACCCGGGCTTGCGCTGAGTTCGCCTGTCCTACTGGGCCAGTCGGGACATCAGGCGGGTGGACAGCTGGTCGTACCACCGCATCGCCCACCGTGCATCGCCGAGCGCGGTGTGGCGGAGTCCGGCGCCGGGCGGCCGGACTCCGCACTGCCGGGACAGCTGTGTCGAGTCCCGTTCCGGGGTGCGCCCGTAGTCGAGGACGTACCGGGCGGCCAGCGAGAGGACGTCGACGAGCTTGGGGCTCCAGCCCGGCGTCAGCTGATGACGCGCCAACATGGCGCACAGACACTGCGTATCGAAGCTGGGCACCACACCGACGATGGTGGCGTCCATGGTCCACTCGCGAACGATTTCCGCGGCTTCCTGTTCACGGTGCACCGACGGGAGGTCGATGGGTCCGTAGACCACCTGCGGATGGCGACTGGCGAAGCGGCTGATCCGCAGGCCCGCGGGCTCGGCCGCGTCGAGATCGAGGTCGGCCAGGTCGATGTACATCACGATGCGCGACTCACCGGCATCGTCGCGCCGCAGCATGGCGATTTCCCAGGGTTGCCGCTCGGCGTGCAGGCCGGTGGTCTCCGTATCGAGGAAGACCAGCGGTTGCATCGTTGCAGGCTAGTGCCGACAGCCGTCCACGAAGGTCGTTTTGGCGGGTGGCCACAGGATATTTTCAGCTTCGATGGAACCGAACGGCCGCGCCGCGCGTCATAGCAAGGCATGGGAGAACGTGACGTCGCTCGGATAGACCTCTCGGCAGTGCGGGATGCCGCGCAGCGGTGCGAATCGGTCGCCGACATGCTCGGCACCGCGGTCGCGCCGTTGTTGCGGTGGTACTTCGACGGGTTCTGCGGCGGGCGTGATCATGCCTCGCGCGCGGCCGCCTTACGCGCCGCGCTGGACCAGTCGGCCGGACAGCTTCGGGCATGGGCGTCGGCGTCGGCGGAAGCCGCAGCGGCACTACGGGTTTCGTCGGCGCGCTACGAGGACGCGGATACCGACCTCGCCGGCCGGTTGGTCTGATGATGGCGGCTGCGTTCGATGTGGCCGGGCGGCTCTCCGAAGGCGACGGTGCGGTCACGGTCCTCGACGAGTACGTGGCGGCATGCCGGGTGTTGGGCGTGCCGTCCCCAGGGCCGTTGGCGGAGTTGTATTACGCCGAGAGTGGGCTGAACCTCGACGCGCTGGCCGCGGACGCCCGCTCGCTTGACGCTGCGGTGGTGGTCGCGCAGGATGCAGTGCGGTTGCAGGGCAACGGATATCGGGAGCTGACGGCACAGTGGTCAGGTGCCGGTGGCGACGCCGCCGGCGGGTTTCTGCGCACCCTGACGGTGGCGGCCGAGGATGTGGGCGCGCATCTGCAGCGGAGCGCGCAGGCACTGACGACGCTGCGGGATGCGTTGTGGCGCGCCGTCGACGCCAAGGTCGACGCGGTGTTGCGGGCCGACGCGCAGACTGCCGGGCACCGGGACCAGTGGAGCGCGGCGGCCCGCGCGGTCCTCGCCGGGGCCGGCGACCTGTCGGCCGCCAGCGAGATCGTCGATCAGCAGGTCAAGCCCTTCGTCCTTCGGGCGGTGTCGGGGGACCTGCTGCCCGCGCTGCAGGAGGCCTCCGATGCCGTTGCGGCGGCGTACGATTCGGCCATCGCCGCGGTTACCCCGGCAGGGGTTTCGTTCGCGGTGCCCGTCGTGCTGACGCCCGATTGGACGCCTCAGGCTTCGCCCGCGCCGGCGTGGCCGGCCGCGCCGGCATATCAGGCCGCGGCGGCTGCGCCCTTCGCGACGTTGGGCACAGCGGCGGGGTGGACGCCGCCGGCGCCGTCCGCATCTGCGGCTCCGCCGGTGCCGGCCGAACCTGTTGCCGCGCCGTCGACCCCGCCCGTTTCTGCCGAATCCGCTCCGGCACCGTCGACCCCTGCGCCCGGAGGCCCCGAACCGGCGCTCGGCACTGCCGCGGCAACCCCGCCGACGGCCGGCTCGTCCGGAGATCTCGGATTCGGTTCGGGTATCGGCGGTTTGGGCCGGCAGCTGACCGATGCCATCGGGGGAGCGCTCGGTTCCATGGCGGGTCTGGCGCCCGGCGCATCGGGACTGGGCGGGCTCGACAACATCAGGGACGGCCTGGGAGACGACCTCGGGCTCGGCGCCGATGGCACCGATACCGACCACGAGCCGGACGACGCGGCGGATGGCGATGCCGATGACGAGCCGGACGACAGCGACGCAGAGGAGGCCGACGAGGAGGACGCTGCCAAGAGCGATGCCGCCGGCGAGGAGGACACCTCGGGGGAGACCGCTGAGTCCGATGACGCCGAGCCCGGCCCCGTCGACGCCCCGGTGCTACCGCCTCAGCAGCCGGTACCCGGCCAACCTGTAGCCGACCCGGCGCCCACCACGCCGCCGGTGGAACCGGTTGCGGAGCAACCCGATCCGACCACCAAGACGCCATGCGAGATCGCGGCCGACGAACTACCGAATGTGGGGGAGTGAAGCCGTCGGGCTGGATGCTGTTTCGCCGGGCCGGCAGGGGGTACGCGGTTGCGGTAGATCACTACCAGCCCAAGGGAGCGCGAATGTTCACTCATCACAAGGATTTGCAATTCGAGGTACGCGTCGATCAACCCGATCCGCGCTTTGCGACGCTGCTGCAGGAGCAGTTCGGCGGCGCGAACGGGGAACTCAAAGCGGCGATGCAGTACTTCACCCAGGCATTCGTGCTGCGCGAAAAGAACCCAAAAATGTACGACCTGTTCATGGACATCGCCACCGAGGAACTGAGCCATCTCGAGATGGTCGGTGCCATGATCACGATGCTGCTGGACGGCTTCAATGACGATCTCAAGCAGGCCAACGAGCGCTGCGACTGGATGGCGACGGTCGCCAGTCCGGATGGCCGCGACCAGGCCATTCACCAGGTCGCGATGAATCCGCTGTACTGCGTGCTGACCGGCGGCGGCCCGGACGTCAGCAATGCGGCCGCGATTCCGTGGTCGGGGTCGTATGTCAACGCGAACGGTGATCCCTCGGTCGACCTGCGCAGCAATCTGGCCGCAGAGTCGAGGGCCAAGATCGTCTACGAATACCTCAAGCAGTTCACCGACGATCCGGGCGTGCAGGACACGCTCACGTTCCTGATGACGCGCGAAGTCACCCATTTCCAGCAGTTCACCGCCGCCCTGAACGAGCTGCCGGTCAACTTCCCGCCGGGCACCCTGGCCGGCGACGAGCGTTTCCAGACCCTCGCGTTCAACATGTCCAACGGTCAGGGCGACGTCCGCGGACCATGGAACGAAGGTCAGGGTCCGTGGCCAGAAGGTATGTCGTGGAACTACGTGAAGTCGCCCACGAAAGACTGGCTGGGCACGTCCCTGCAGAAGAACACCGGGGCCAAGAACAATCCCAGTGGAGAACCCGCGGTGCACTGCGACAAGCCGTTCACCCACGAACAGCACACCGCCACAACCTGATCCAGCGGTCCGCGGCCACCGGCGACGAACGCCGGTGGCCGCGGACGTAAGACAATCACGAGGTAGGTGGGTCGGGCGGATTCTGTCGGTCTCGTCCACTCACCGCGTCCCGAACGTGGTCGACCACGGCGGCCGCCACACCCACCGTTTTCTGTACCGCGGAACTCGACGGGGTATCTGGATGCGGCCGGGTTGCCGCCATCTTCTTGGCTGCTTCGAGTTCGTGGCCCAGCTTTTCCAAGCGTTCGTCGCTCACCGCGGCGGACAGCCTCGGCCACACGACGTCTTGCTCGTAGGCGATGTGCTCGCGGCCGGCCTTGATGAATTCGTCAAGTGCCGCATGATATTCCGCCTCGCCGGGCGCGCCGTCCGCCAATTGCTGCAGCAGCTTCTTCCCGGCCTCTTCCTGAGAGATGGCGTGATCGGCGAGTTCGTCACCGTCATCGAGCGCGTCCCGGACCGCCGGCCAGAACAACTGCTCTTCGATTGCCTCGTGCTGTGATTCGGCGATCACCAAGTTCTCGACCATCGTCGCCAGGCCGCTCTGCTGAGCGCCGGTCCCGCGGGGAGCTCCGTCGAGCACTTCGAACATGCCCAGCACGCTCTCGTGTTCACGTCGCAGAAATGCCAAGGCGTCCATACGGTTCTCCTCTTCGGTCCGGATCTGGGTCATGCGCTGTCGGGGTGCCGCCCTTTGCGGCTGCGTCGATACGCCTGCATCCGTAGGTTCGACAGCCAGTGCGGCGCCAGCTGCATGCCGGGTGCGGTATGCAGCACCGGGTCGAAGTCGGTGTCGGCTATTTCATCGTGCGGCACAACGTCTTTGATCGTCAGCCTGGCCAACGGGCGAAACGATGCGAAGCCCGGGGCCTGGTCGATGGCGACGGTCATCGGCCCGTCGTGCAGGGCGCTGCGGATGCTGTCCAGCGACACTCCGGCGCCGTCGACATGGCTCAGGATCTGCGCGCGCAGCCACCAGTTGGTGCCCTGGTACCGCAGTGGCATGACACTGGACATCGGCTGGCCCGGCCATCGAACGACCGGCCGGACGCCGAAGCGGCTGAGCCGTCCGCGGCCCGCCGACGCCAACAGCACGTCCCAGGGCGGTGCCGCCGCTGCCGTCTCCGAGTCACCCGCCGGCAGCCGAAACGCCAGCCCGATCACGTCGGGCAGCGCTCCCGGTGTGCCGATTCCCTTCGAAAGCCGCACCAGCACATCGGAGGCGGACTCGATCGGTAGGCCTACGTCGCGCGCCGCCACCCGCTCGATCGAACCCCGTGCCAGTACGCCACCCGGGTGGAACACCCGGCGGTGTCGGGCAGCGGCGACCCACTGAAACGGGGCGGTGACGGTCTCCAACACGCTGACGCAGTTACCCCGGACGTCAGCGTCAAAACGTCAGCACTCGGTTTGGTGCCGATGGTGCAGCCGCGTGCACACGCTCCTAGCCCTTCAACAGGGCAGCGACCTTGTCCTCCAGTGCCGGGTTCTCCGCGTCCGGATCGGCGGCGACGGTCTTCGGCAGCACCACGTCGGCGTCGGCGAAATCCTTGTAGGTCTTGTCGCCGGTCAGCTGGAACAGCAGGTAGCCAGTCAGCAGCGCGCGCACCGTCTTCTGGGTGCGGCGATCCGCGCCGGGCATCCCGACCAGTTTGGACAGCCGGAAGCCCTCGGCCAGACCGCCCGGGACGGCCTTGGCGACGGTCCGCACCGTCGCCGTCCGCCATGCGGCGGCCAGCTCGGTGGCGTTGGACTGGATGGTCAGGTCGGCGCCCGGTGCGTTGAGGATCAGGCCAGGAACCCGCAGACCCGACGCGGGCTGGTCAGCATCGGGCTTGCTCGCGGTCGGGAACACCGCGGCTACTGCCTTGAGCGGGTTGGCCGACGAGCCAAGGCCGGCGGCGGTGAAGACCGCGGCCGAGGCCCCGAAACCGTGCCCGACCAGGCCCAGCTTGGTCGGGTGCACGCTGATCTTGCCGGGGCCCAGCCGGACTCCGGTGATGATGTCGAGGGTGGTGCCCAGGTCGTACGCCAGGTTCAGCACCGACGGCGCGATGCCGGTCTCGGTGTTGGGTGCGGCCGCGACGATGCCCCAGGACGCCAGATGCTCGAGCGTGCCGTTGTAACGTCCGACACCCTGCAACCAGTCGTGGCCGAATGCCACGCCGGGCAGATTCAGCCCCGACTCGGGGGTGTAGACCGTGCCCGGCAGACCGGCAAAACCCAGGTCACCACGCAGAACGCGGTGCGGGCCGCGGCGCGTCAGAGCGCCGAAGAGCTTCTTCGTCTTGGCCACGCGATGACGTTAGCGCAGTGGCCCTGGTTTGTGCGTCACGCATGCACGGTCCGGCACCCGGGCGGCTGCACTACCCTGGATAACCATGTGTGGAATCGTCGGCTATGTCGGGCAACGGCCGGCCCGCGACATCGTGGTCGACGCGCTGCGACGGATGGAATACCGCGGCTACGACTCGTCCGGTGTCGCCCTGGCCGATGGCCACGGGGGTCTGACCATCCGGCGGCGCGCCGGCCGACTGGCCAATCTGGAAGAGGCGCTGGCCGAGACCGATGCCGCCGAGCTCGAGGGCACCACCGGCATGGGGCACACCCGCTGGGCGACCCACGGGCGTCCCACCGACCGCAATGCGCATCCGCACAGCGATGCCAGCGGCAAGCTCGCGGTGGTCCACAACGGCATCATCGAGAACTTCGCCGGGCTGCGCGCCGAGCTGGAGGCCGCCGGCGTCGAGTTCCAGAGCGACACCGACTCCGAGGTCGCCGTCCACCTGGTGGCACAGGCCTACCGGAACGGCCCGACGGCCGGTGACTTCGTCGCGTCGGTGCTGGCGGTGCTGCGCCGGCTGGAGGGCCACTTCACGCTGGTGTTCAGCAACGCCGACGATCCCGGCACCATCATCGCGGCCCGCCGGTCCACCCCGCTGGTGGTCGGCGTCGGCGACGGTGAGATGTTCGTCGGCTCCGATGTCGCGGCCTTCATCGAGTACACCTGCGACGCCGTCGAACTCGGACAGGACCAGGCCGTGGTGATCACCGCGGACGGCTACCAGGTGCTGGACTTCGACGGCAACGACGCGTCCGACCGCGCGCGCCCGTTCCACATCGACTGGGACCTGTCGGCTGCCGAAAAGGGCGGCTACGACTACTTCATGTACAAGGAGATCGCCGAGCAGCCCGCGGCCGTCTCCGACACGCTGCTCGGTCACTTCGTCGACGGCAAGATCGTGCTCGACGAGCAGCGGTTGTCCGACCAGGAGCTGCGCGATGTCGACAAGGTCTTCATCGTCGCCTGCGGTACCGCGTACCACTCCGGCCTGCTCGCCAAGTACGCCATCGAGCACTGGACGCGGCTGCCGGTCGAGGTCGAGTTGGCCAGCGAGTTCCGGTACCGCGACCCGGTGCTGGACCGCAGCACGCTGGTGATCGCCATCTCGCAGTCCGGCGAGACCGCAGACACCCTCGAGGCCGTCCGGCACGCCAAGGGCCAGAAGGCCAAGGTGCTCGCCATCTGCAACACCAACGGCTCGCAGATTCCGCGCGAGGCCGACGCCGTGCTCTACACCCGGGCAGGGCCGGAGATCGGCGTCGCCGCGACCAAGACGTTCCTGGCCCAGGTGGCCGCCAACTACCTGGTGGGCCTGGCGCTGGCACAGGCGCGCGGCACCAAGTACCCGGACGAGGTCGCCCGCGAGTACCGCGAGCTGGAGGCCATGCCGGCGTTGGTCGAGCAGGTGCTCGAGCGGCTGGACCCGATCGCCGATCTGGGCCGGCAGTTCGCGAAGTCGCCGACGGTGCTGTTCCTGGGGCGCCATGTTGGCTACCCGGTGGCGCTCGAGGGTGCGCTCAAGCTCAAGGAGCTGGCGTACATGCACGCCGAGGGCTTTGCCGCCGGCGAGCTCAAGCACGGTCCCATCGCGCTGATCGACGACGATCTGCCGGTGATCGTGGTGATGCCGTCGCCCAAGGGCTCATCGATGCTGCACGCCAAGCTGCTGAGCAACATCCGGGAGATTCAGGCCCGTGGCGCGGTCACCATCGTCATCGCCGAGGAAGGCGACGAGACGGTGCGGCCGTACGCGGACTACATCTTCGAGTTGCCGACGACCTCGACGTTGTTCCAGCCCCTGCTGTCGACCATCCCGCTGCAGGTGTTCGCCGCGTCGGTGGCCCGTGAGCGCGGATACGACGTGGACAAGCCGCGGAACCTGGCGAAGTCGGTCACTGTCGAATAGCTTCGCTTCGGCTCGTTCGCTGGCATCAACCAAGCCTGTGCTCTAGCATGGGAAAACGCAGGTCAACCATATCCGCACATTCTGCTGAAATATTAGCTGTGGAAATGGTTGGATGCGGGTTGAGGGTCAGCCGAAGGTGTCCATTGTGAGGGCCGTGGATTGTTGCTGGATGCTGCTGCGCGTCACGCCACGGTCCGGATGGTCCGCGAATGGTGGCATACGCCGACCGATTACGAGGCGCAGGTCGAGTACTTCGCCAAGCGGTCGCTGACGGGGCTGATCCAGTTCCTCGTCGGGCTCGGCGTCGGCATGGTCGGCCTCATCGTCATGATCGCCCAGTGGTCCGGTGACGCACCCGCGGGCGCGGTCGTGCGGGCCGTGTCCATCGTGTTCATCACGGCGATGTACGTGTGGAGCTGGGTGTGGTGGCTGCGGCCATGGCCGTCGTACCGGGTGTCGCACGCGTTCCTCATCAACGTCGACATCGGCGTCACCGTGGTCACCCTGCTCAACCAGAAGGTGCTGTCCGGCATGTTCGGGCTGAGTGCGCTGCTGCTGGTGTCGTTCTACATCATCTTCTTCGACGGCCCCAAAGCGCTTGCCGTACATAGTTGTTGGGCGGTGTCGTCGATCGCGGCGATGTCCGTCGAGATCGCGATCATCGGCGGCGGCGATCCGGTCCTGGCGTTCGTGAAGCTGCTGTCCGGCGGGGCGCTCGCGGTGGCGCCGATCGCCGCCCACTTCGGCATCTGGGCCCTGCGCAACGAGGCCAACGAGGCCTCGAACGACCCACTGACCGGATTGCTGAACCGCCGCGGTCTCAATCTCCACATCGACGACCTGCTGCGCGGCCACCGCAAGCGCGCGGCCGACGTCGTGGTCATCGTGATCGACCTCGACCGGTTCAAGATCGTCAACGACCGGTTCGGCCACAGCGCCGGCGACGAGGTGCTGGTCCGCTGCGCCCGGCGACTGGAGTCCTCCGTGCATGGCGGCGCGCTGGTGGCGCGCGTCGGGGGCGAGGAGTTCGTCGTCGTCGACGTCCTGCAGCCGGGGGACTGGGTGGCCGTGGCCGACCGGATCCGGGTCGCGTTGTGCGGCCGCGACGACCACGCGCCGATCACGGCGAGTATCGGGATCACCGCCGCGGCGATCACGCACTTCGCTGAATCCGGGTGTGACCACGCGGAACTGCTCGGCGATCTGGTCGCCCGTGCCGACGAGGCGATGTTCGTGGCCAAGCGCGGCGGCGGCAACGCCGTCAGCTACCTGCCGCCGATGCCTGACGCGGTGCGGACATCGCGGTGAACTGTTCGTGATCCTCCGGGTGCGGGCCTGCTACTCCCATCCCGCCGTAGGAGCAGCAGGCCCGCTTTGCGTTGTCACTGTTGAGTTGTCAAGGTGCGTAACGCTTTAGGTGTTATGCGGCTGTGTCGAGGCGCATGGTGCGGCGGTTGTATGCGGGGATGGGTTTTCGGTGTGGGTCGACGGCCGCGGGTGGGATGAGCCAGGGGTGTTTGTCCAGGCCCATGACGACGTCCCAGCCGTCGTGGTGGACGTTGGCGTGGCAGGCCGGGCACAGCAGGCAGCCGTTGGCTAGTGATGTCTCACCGTGGTGGGTCCAGTGGATGATGTGGTGGGCGTGGGTGCGTCCGGGTGGTGCGCCGCATTTGATGCAGCATTCATCGCGGTGATAGAGCGCTTTGCGCAGGTGCGGCGGGAACAGCCGCTTCTCGCGCCCTATATCGAGGGGTACGTGTTCGCCGTCGACGATGATCGTGGTGACGGTGGTGTCGCAGCAGATTCGTTCCAGGGTCATGGTGCTGATCGATCCGATGAATTCCAACGCCGCCAGGTCGGGGGTGTCGGCGGGCACCGTCACCAGTAGCTGGGTGCGCGGCGCGGACGCGGTGTCGCCGCCGCGGGCGGCGATGTCCAGCACCGCTTCCAGCGCATCCGCCCGCCGCCTGCCCGCGGTGCGGGTGTCGGGGGTGCCGTCGGGTTCTGGCCGCGGTGCCGAGTGTTCCTCGATCGCTGCGACCAGCTTGGCGCCCACCTCCACGTCCAAGTCCGCGCGCACCTGCACCCGACCATCGGAGGTGACGCGGTGCTCGACGGTGTTGATCGACCGGTCCTCGGCGGCCGGCAGGCCACCTTCGGCGGCGGCGACCCGGTTGCCCAGCCGGCGGGCGCGTTTGTCGATGTCGGCGGGGGTGGCGCCGGAGAAGAACTGTCCCAACAGATCGGTCACCTGCTGGTACCGGGTCTCCTCGTCCAGCTCGCCGGGTGCGCGGGCGCGGATGTGGTTGATGCCTTTGACGATCGCATCGACATGCTCCCCGGAGATCGCACCGTCGGCGGCATGGGCCGCCAATGTGGGCAATGCCGGTAACGCGGCGCCGACCCGGACCAGCCGCTGCGCGACCGACGGCGCACACCCCAACGCCATCAACAACTCCCTCGGCGTCCGCCCCTGCGCGGCCGCGGCACCACAGCGGTCCAGCGCCCCGGTCAGCATCGCCGCCAGATGGTCGGCCACATTGCGCAGCCGCAGCACGCACGTCATCGCCGCAACGACCTCGTCCACCGACATCTCGTCGGAGACCTGCACACTGCGAAGGTGATCGAGAAGAGCGTTGAGATCCGGTGTGATTCCCATGCCCAATTGTATCGAACATATGTTCGAACAGCAAGGAGTTTTTCGGCCTACATCAGGACGTCGGTGACAGTTGCGCTGATCTCGGTGAAGGCAGGTGGTGGGTCCTCAAGCTCGAGCCTTGCAACTGCCTAGCGCATCGCGCGAACCGCCCGGAAAGGTTGGGCGCCAACTCGGCCGGGTAGCGCATGTGCTCAGCGGGGCACGCCCGCGCACCGATGCAGCGCTACACGTTGACACCCCGACCCAGCGGCCCAACGGCTCTGTGGGATCGGCTCGATCGCAACGCTCACGCAACGCTCACGCGCGCACCACCGAAGGCCCTAGCGCTTCATAACGGGCCGCCGCGGCGGCCGGCAGTTCCGTACCGGTCACGATCGCTTCGAAGTCGGACACGTCGGCGAACCGGCAGAAGCTCGTCTCGCCGAATTTGGAATCGGCGGCCACCAGGATGCGGCGCATCGCGACCGACACCGCGGTCTGCTTGACTGCGGCCACCGCGGGATCGGGGGTGGTCAGCCCGTGCTCGGGCGTGATGCCGTTGGTGCCGAGGTAGGCGACGTCGATGACGAGGCTGCGCAACCGCTCCACGGCCCAGTTGTCCACCGTGGCCAGGGTTCGTCCGCGCATTCGTCCGCCGAGCAGCATCACCGTCACGGTCGCGCTGTGGGCCAGCGCTTCGGCGGCCAGCAACGACGACGTCACCACCGTCAGCTGCTGATCCGCCAGTTGTTCGGCGATCAGTCGCGGAGTGAAACCCTCATCCAGATAAACGGTTTCGGCTCCATGCAGCAGATCCGCGGCTGCGGCCGCGATCCGGTGCTTCTGGGCCAGGTCGACCTGACTGCGGTACTCGACCGTCGATTCGAATGCCGCCGTCTCCAGCGGGATGGCTCCGCCGTGGACCCGCTTGAGCATGCGCCGCCCGGCCAGCACCTTCAGGTCGCGGCGGATGGTCTCCGACGCCACGTTCAGTTCTTCGGCCAGCGCCAGCACCTCGACCCGCCCACGGGTACGGGCGAACTCGACGATCTGGCGCTGGCGGCTGTCTGAATCCACGGATGACATTCTGGCGCCCGTCGTCTACCGCGCTTCGCTCAGCACCGCCCGGACCTCCTCGGGCGTGCTGGCGCGGCGCAGCCGCTCCACCTCGTCCTTGTTCAGGAACACCTGGGCGATCCGGGTGAGAAGCGCCATGTGGTCCTTGCCGGCGCCGGCGATGCCCACCACGAACTCGGCGGGCTTGCCGTTCCAGTCGATGGGTTCGGGATAGCGGACGAACGAGATCCCGGAATGCCGGATCGCACTCTTGGCATCGTTGGTGCCGTGCGGGATCGCCAGGCCGTTGCCCATGTACGTCGATACCGATTTCTCCCGCTCGTGCATGGCGTCGACATACGAGACGTCGACGGCCTGCGCGGAGACCAGCAGGTTGCCGGCCTCGGTGATGGCGGCCTCGGCGGTGGTGGCCGAGCCGGCCAGCACGATCGAGTCGAGCGACAGCACATCGTCGGAATCGGCCGTGGGTTCGGTTGGCGCCGTGGCGGATTCGCCTGAGGACCCAGGGGTGCCGTTGGTACGTCCCAGTAGTTCCAGGATTTCGTCGTAGCGGGGCGAGTTCATGAAGTCGTCGACCGAGACATGGATGGCCGACGGGGTCTTCTGCCGGGCGCGCTCGGTGAGATCACGGTGGGTGACGGCCAGCCCGTAGGTGTCGGTCAGGTTGGAGATGGCCTGGTTGACGACCGTCACGCCGGTGAAGCCGGCGTCGCGAATCTTCTTGCGCAGCACCGAGGCTCCCATCGCGGACGAACCCATGCCGGCGTCGCAGGCGAACACGATGTTGGTGATGGGTGCGGTCGCGGAGGTGCCCACCAGTGCCGAGGCCACGCTGGATCGCTTGCCCTTCAGTGCCTCCATCTCGGCGGTGGCGGCAGCCAGATCGGGCTCGTCGGTGGCGCGGTCGGTCTTGAGCAGCACGCAGGCAACCGCGAACGAGACTGCGGCCGCCCCCAGCACCGACAGCGTGACGCCGAGGTAGCTGCCGGACGCGGTCTGGGCGTAGACGGCGATGATCGAGCCGGGCGCGGCGGGTGCGCGCAGGCCGGAGCCGAACAGCACGTTGATGAAGACGCCCGTCATCCCGCCCAGGATGGTGGCGGCGATCAGCTTCGGCTTCATCAGCACGTACGGGAAGTAGATCTCGTGAATGCCACCGAGGAACTGGATGATGGCGGCGCCCGGTGCGGATGCCTTGGCGGCCCCGCGGCCGAACACCATGAACGCCAACAGGATTCCCAGACCGGGTCCCGGATTGGCTTCCAGCAGGAACAGCACGGATTTGCCGGTGGCGAGCGCCTGAGTGGTACCCAGGGGAGTGAGCACGCCATGGTTGATGGCGTTGTTGAGGAAGAGCACCTTGGCGGGCTCGATGAAGATCGAGGTCAGGGGCAGCAGGTCGTGGCCGACGAGGAAGTCGACACCGTGGCCGGCGCCGCGGGTGAACGCCGATACCACCGGGCCGACACCGAAGAACCCGATGACGGCCAGCACCAGTCCGGCGATGCCGGCCGAGAAGTTGTTCACCAGCATCTCGAAGCCGGGGCGGATCTTGCCATCCCACAACGCATCCAGCTTCTTGATGACCCAGCCGCCCAAGGGACCCATGATCATTGCGCCCATGAACATCGGAACATCGGACCCGGCAACCACGCCCATGGTGGTGATGGCGCCGACGACGGCTCCACGGGTTCCGTACACCATCCGTCCGCCGGTGGATCCGATGAGGATCGGCAGCAGGTAGGTGATCATCGGCCCGACGATGCCGCCCTTTTCGTAGGCGCCCCAGCCGCCGATGTGGGCCACCCAGCCGTCCGGGTTCTGCAGCGCGTGAAAGAGGCCGGGCAGCCAGCCGGTCTTGATGAACAGCGCGGTGATCAGGCCCCAGGCGATGAAGGCGCCGATGTTCGGCATGACCATGTTCGACAGCGCGGTGCCGAGCTGCTGCACCCGCACGCGCAGACTGGCGCGCTGCGGTGTTTCCGTCGTTGCGTTCACTGTGCTGGACCTCCACCTTGACCGGCCGTGAAGGTGATGCCCGTCACATCACCGTGTGTTTATGAGTAAAGCCCACATGTGGGCACGATGGCAAGCAAATGGGCAAAAATGGGCAGAGAAAAGTTTGGATTTATGCCCGAATTGCCGATAGAGTGGGCGCAGAGTGAACCACGACACACTTGCCGGCCAGGCCGGAGAACCGGGAGGAACGCCATGAAAGCGCTGCGCTACTACGCACCCGAGGACGTCCGGCTCGAAGATGTGCCCGAGCCGGTATGCGGACCCGACGAGATCAAGATCCGGGTGCGCAACTGTTCGACCTGCGGCACGGACGTCAAAATCCTGCACAACGGGCACCAGAACCTGACCCCGCCGCGGACCATCGGGCACGAGATCGCCGGCGACATCGTCGAGGTGGGGGCCAACGTGAACGCCGCCTACGGCACCGAGTGGGCCGAGGGCGACCGGGTTCAGGTGATCGCCGCGGTCCCGTGCGGCGAGTGCCACGAGTGCCGCAAAGGCTGGATGGCCGTGTGCCAGAACCAGACCTCGATGGGCTACCAGTACGACGGCGGATTCGCCGAGTACATGATCGTGCCGCGCCAGGTACTCAAAGTCGATGGGCTGAACCGGATTCCGGACAACGTCGGCTACGACGAGGCGTCGGCCGCGGAACCCTTCGCGTGCGCCATTAACGCCCAGGATCTGCTCGGCATCGAGCCGGGTGACACCGTCGTGGTGTTCGGTGCCGGTCCCATCGGGTGCATGCACATCCGCATCGCCCGTGGTGTGCACGACTGCGGGCCGGTGTACCTCGTGGACGTCAACGACGCCCGCCTGGCGATGTCCGCCGATGCCGTGCACCCCGATGCGGTGATCAATGCGGCGGAGGTCGACGTCGTCGAGAAGGTCATGGAACTGACCGGAGGCCGCGGCGCCGACGTGGTGATCACCGCGACCGCCGCCAATATCACGCAGGAGCAGGCCATCGCGATGGCCGCGCGCAACGGCCGCATCTCGTTCTTCGGCGGCCTGCCCAAGACGAATCCGACGATCACCTGCGATTCCAACGTGGTGCACTACCGCCAGCTGCACATCCACGGCGCCAACGGATCTGCGCCCGAGCACAACAAGCGGGCGCTGCACTACATCTCAACCGGCCAGGTTCCGGTGAAGGACTTGATCACCCGGCACATCGCCCTCGACGAGGTGCTCGATGCGTTCTCGATCGTCCAGAACGGCGAGGCCATCAAGGTGACGGTGGAGCCCAGCGCGGTTCTCGTCTGAGTCTCAGCCGCCGACGGCGGCGATGTAGCCGCCGATCGCGAGCACACACAGGACGGCACACAACCCCAGCGTGCCGACGGCAAATGGCCAGGCGCGCAGGCGCTTCACCAGTCGGATGACCGTGACGACCGTGCCGGCCAGCGCCACCACCATGGCGGCGATGAAACCCGCTGCCATGGCGTTGATCCCGGCGTCGATGTGACAGGTCGCCGGCGGACAGTAGTCGGTGAACGCCAACGCGAACACCGCGAAGAACGCGGCCACGCCGCCGCCGACATAGGTGAGCACCAGCGCGCTGATCGAGGCGGCGAGGTCGCCGCTCGACAGCGGAGGCTTGGCCGGTGGCAGCGGCGAATAGCCGTAGGTCATGGCGGGATGTTATCCGCGCCGAACGTGAGCGGGTGTGCGAAAAATCCACAGAAGTTCGCACACCCGCTCATGCTCGGCACCCGAATTTGACGCACATGCCAACCCCCGCGGGGCGGATGTGCGTAACCTTCGAGCTATGCGGCACTACTACACCGCCGAGCAGATCCGCGCGGCCGAGGCGCCGCTGTTGGCTTCGCTGCCCGATGGCGTGCTCATGCGCCGGGCGGCATACGGGTTGGCGACGGCGATCGCCACCGAACTCAAGGCCCGCACCGGCGGCGTGAGCGGGCGCAGCGTCTGTGCGGTGGTGGGCTCCGGCGACAACGGCGGCGACGCGCTCTGGGCGGCCACGTTCCTGCGCCGCCGCGGTGCGGCCGCTACAGCGGTGCTCCTGAACCCGGACCGCACCCACCCGAAGGCGCTCACCGCATTCCGAAAAGCCGGCGGCAGAGTAGTTGAAAGCATTCCGCCGTCAACCGATTTGGTGATCGACGGCGTTGTCGGCATCGGCGCCACCGGGCCGCTCCGGCCCAATGCCGCGGCGGTCTTCGCGGCCAACACCGCACCCGTCGTTGCCGTCGACCTCCCCAGCGGCATCGACGTCCAGACCGGTGCCACCGACGGCCCCCACGCGCACGCCGCGCTGACCGTCACCTTCGGCGGGCTCAAACCCGTACACGGACTGGCCGACTGCGGACGGGTCGAACTCATCGACATCGGACTCGACCTGCCGGAGCCCGCGTTCCTCGGATTCGAAGCGCACGACGTCCGCGCCCGCTGGCCGGTGCCGCACCCGTCGGACGACAAGTACAGCCAAGGCGTCACGGGTGTGCTTGCCGGGTCGGCGACGTATCCGGGCGCAGCGATCCTGAGCAGCGGCGCCGCCGTCGCCGCGACCTCGGGCATGGTCCGTTACGCCGGCTCCGCGCACGCCGAAGTGGTGTCGCACTGGCCGGAAGTCGTTGCGGCGGCGGATATGACGGCTGCGGGCCGGGTCCAGGCGTGGGTGGTCGGCCCCGGGCTCGGTACCGACACCGCCGGCGAGGACGCGCTGCGGTTCGCGCTGGACACCGACCTGCCCGTGATCGTCGACGCCGATGCACTGACCTTGTTGGCCGCCGACCTCGACCTTGTCGCGGACCGCGCGGCACCGACGGTGCTGACGCCCCATGCCGGTGAATTCGCCCGGCTCGCAGGACATCCGCCCGGACCCGACCGGGTGACCGCTACCCGCGAACTGGCCGAACGTCTGGGCGCCACCGTACTGTTGAAGGGCAACGTCACCATCATCGCCGAATCGGACGGCCCCACCTATCTCAATCCCGCCGGCCAATCCTGGGCTGCCACAGCCGGATCCGGCGACGTGCTGTCCGGCATCATTGGCGCCCTGCTGGCGTCGGGCATCGCACCGGGTGAGGCCGCCGCGATGGCGGCCTTCGTGCATGCCCGTGCGGCGGGCCTGTCCGCAGCCGACCCCGGTCCCAACCCCGCGCCCACATCGGCGCACCGCATCCTGGCCCATGTCCGGGCCGCTGTCGCATCGCTCTAACCAAGGGGGAATCAGTATGTCGCGCAAGCATGTTCATGGACCGATCATGAGTCCTGCGTACACCGGCCGGTTGTCCACCGCGCCGGTCCCATCGTTGCGTCTGCCCGACGACCCGCTGGACCCGCAGGCCGCCTACCGCTTCATCCACGACGAGCTGATGCTCGACGGCAGCTCCCGGCTGAACCTCGCGACGTTCGTCACCACGTGGATGGACCCCGAGGCCGAGAAGCTGATGGCCGAGACGTTCGACAAGAACATGATCGACAAGGACGAATACCCGGCGACCGCGGCCATCGAGTCCCGCTGCGTGTCCATGGTGGCCGATCTCTTCCACGCCGAAGACCTGCGCGACGACGACCCGTCGTCGGCCTGCGGCGTCTCGACCATCGGTTCCAGCGAGGCCGTCATGCTGGCCGGCCTGGCGCTCAAGTGGCGGTGGCGCGAGAAGGTGGGCGACTGGAAGGGACGCACCCCCAACCTGGTGATGGGCTCCAACGTCCAGGTGGTGTGGGAGAAGTTCTGCCGTTACTTCGACGTCGAGCCGCGGTACCTGCCGATGGCCGAGGACCGCTACGTCATCACCCCGGAGCAGGTGCTTGCCAATGTCGACGAGGACACCATCGGCGTGGTGGGCATCCTGGGCACCACGTTCACCGGTGAGCTGGAACCCATCGCCGAGATCTGTGCGGCGCTCGATCAGCTCGCACAAGACAAGGGCCTCGACATCCCGGTCCACGTCGACGCCGCCAGCGGCGGTTTCGTGGTGCCGTTCCTGCACCCGGATCTGCATTGGGATTTCCGGCTCCCGCGGGTGGTCTCGATCAACGTCAGCGGCCACAAGTATGGGCTGACGTACCCGGGCATCGGTTTCGTGGTCTGGCGCAGCAAGGAGCACCTGCCCGAGGACCTCGTCTTCCGGGTCAACTACCTGGGCGGCGACATGCCGACCTTCACCCTGAATTTCTCGCGGCCCGGCAATCAGGTGGTCGGCCAGTACTACAACTTCCTGCGTCTCGGCCGGGCCGGCTACACGCAGATCATGCGCTGCCTGTCGGACACCGCCCGCTGGATCGGAGACGAGCTGCGGGGCAGCGAGCACTTCGAGGTCATCACCGACGGCTCGGCCATCCCGGTGATCGCCTGCCGGCTCAAGGGCAAGCGGCCCTACACCGAATTCGACGTGTCACACGCGCTGCGTGCCTACGGCTGGCAGGTGCCGGCGTACACCATGCCCGAGGGTGCGACGGACATCGCAGTGCTGCGTGTGGTGGTGCGCGAGGGCTTCTCGGCGGACCTGGCCCGTGCCCTGCGCGACGACCTGACCACCGTGCTGAACAGCCTCGACGAACTCAAACCGAAGGGCCAGTTCGACGACGTGCAGCCGTTCGCCCACTAGGGGACGACCCTGAGCTTGTGTTCCAGATCTCCGGAAAATGTGGTGCACAAGCTCAGGCTCGACGCGGACCAGCGGGCGTCTGGGAGAATCGGAGGCGATATGAGTTCGCCCGATCCCCAACCTGCTGCCCAGGCCGTCATCGACCTGGGCGCAATTGCGCATAACGTGCGGCTTCTGCGGGAACGCGCAGGCAGCGCCGCGGTGATGGCGGTGGTCAAGGCCGACGGTTACGGGCACGGTGCGCCGCAGGTGGCGCGTGCCGCCCTGGCCGCCGGGGCTGCCGAGCTGGGCGTCACCAACATCACCGAGGCGCTGGCACTGCGGGAGGCCGGCATCACGGCGCCCGTGCTGTCCTGGCTGAACCTGCCCGGCACCGACTTCGCGCCCGCGCTGGCCGCCGATGTGCAGGTGGCGGTGGCGTCGGTACGGCAGTTCGACGACGTGCTCGACGGCGTGCGCCGCAGCGGTGCGCCGGCGGCGCTCACCGTCAAGGTCGACACCGGTCTGAGCCGCAACGGCGTCAGCCCCGCCGAGTACCCGGCCCTGCTCGACGCCATCGCCCGGGCCGCCGCCGACGGCGCGGTGCACCCCCGCGGCATCATGAGCCACCTCGCATGTGGCGACGACCCGCAGCACCCGATGAACGACACCCAAGCTGAGCGCCTCACCGCCGCTCGGAAACAGGCCGCGGCGGCCGGCGTGCACTTCGAAGTGGCGCACCTGGCCAACTCGCCCGCGACCCTGACGCGGCCCGATCTGCATTTCGATGTGGTGCGGCCGGGTATCGCGGTCTACGGGCAGACGCCGATCCCCGCGCTCGGCGATTTCGGCCTGCGGCCCGTCATGACGCTGAAATGCCCTGTCACCGCGGTACGTTCGATCAAAGCCGGCGACGGCGTGTCCTACGGGCACACCTGGATCGCCGACCGCGACACCACCGTCGGGTTGATCCCGCTCGGCTATGCCGACGGGGTCTTCCGCGGTCTGAGCGGACGCATCGACGTCAGCATCAACGGCGCCCGGTACCGCAACATCGGCCGAATCTGTATGGACCAGTTCGTGGTTGACCTCGGACCCGACGGTGCCGGTGTCAAGGTCGGCGACGAGGCGGTGCTGTTCGGCTCGGGCGCCGCCGGTGAGCCGACGGCGCAGGACTGGGCCGAACTGCTGGGCACCATCAACTACGAGGTCGTCACCAGCCCGCGGGGCCGGGTCGCCCGGACCTATCGCGAGTCGACGGGCTGACGTCCATGAGCGACAACAGGAATGCCCGGTGGCTGGCGGGCATGGCCGGGCTCACGGCCGTGGGGTCAGTCGCCGGGATCAGCGTCGCCCGCTCGTTGCGCCGCCGTGGAGGTGAAGACCCTTACGCGGGTGAAGATTTCACCACGCTCGACGCCGACCGCGGGTACGTGGTGACGGCCACCGACGGCGTGCCGCTGGCAGTCCGCGAGGTCGGCCCGAAAGACGCCCGGCTGACGGTGCTCTTCGCACACGGATTCTGTAACAGCATGGGCTCCTTCCACTTTCAGCGGGCCCGGCTGGCCGAGCGGTGGGGCGATCAGGTCCGCATGGTGTTCTACGACCAGCGCGGGCACGGCCGGTCCTCGGCCGGTCCGACCGACTCGTACACCGTCCCGCAACTGGGGCAGGACCTCGAATCGGTGATGCGGGTGATGGCGCCGCGGGGGCCCGTGGTGTTGGTCGGTCACTCGATGGGTGGCATGACGGTGCTGTCCCACGCCCGGCAGTTTCCGCACAACTACCCCGCCCGCGTGTGCGGCGTCGCCATCCTCGCCTCTGCGGCACAAGGGGTTACCCGTTCGCCGTTGGGTGAGGTGCTGCAGAATCCGGCGCTGGAGGCGGCGAAAGTCGCAGTGCGGTTCGCGCCCGGCGCGGTCAGTGCGGGCCGTGGCGCGGCGAAGGCCGTCATCGGCCCGGTGCTCAAGGCCGCGTCGTTCGGTGACGACGCAGTCAGCCCGTCGGTGGCTCGGTACGTCGAGAAGATGACGCACAACACCTCGATCCGCACGACCGTCGAGTTCCTGCACGCACTCGAAACCCACGACGAGGCAGGCGCGCTGCCGGTCTTGCAGCACGTGCCCACGCTGATCGCCTGCGGCGACCACGATCTGCTCACCCCACTGGCCAAGTCCGAGGCGATGGCCCGGCAGCTGCCGAAGTCTGAACTGGTCATTGTCGAAGGGGCCGGGCACATGGTGCACATGGAGCAACCCGAACTGATCAACGAGGCGCTGGAGCGCTTCGTCGAGCACGCCACGCCGTCACGGTTGGTGGCGCTCACCCGGCATCTGCGTGGAAAGGCCAAGCGCAATGGATGATTCGCACGGCACCGTGCACCTGCCGACCGAGGCCGACACCATGGCCCTCGGCGCCCGGTTCGGCGCCGAACTCAAGGTCGGCGACGTCGTGGTGCTCACGGGGCCGCTGGGCGCCGGGAAAACCATGCTGGCCAAGGGAATTGCGCAGGGTATGGATGTCGACGGCGCGGTGACGTCGCCGTCGTACGTGCTGGCCCGGGTGCATCCCGCCCGCCGTGCCGGACACCCCGCGATGGTGCACGTCGACATGTACCGGCTGCTCGATTCGGGCAGCACCGACCTGCTCGGAGAACTCGACTCGCTCGACCTCGACACCGACCTCGACGACGCCGTGGTGGTCGTCGAGTGGGGCGAGGGTCTGGCCGAGCGATTGTCGGCCAGCCATCTGGACATCCGGTTGGAGCGCGCCGACGACGACACCCGTACCGCTGTCTGGCATTGGAGCCGTGGATGATTCTCGCCATCGATACCGCCACCCCGGCCGTCACCGCGGGTGTGGCACGGCGTACCGCGGCCGGCGTCGAGGTGCTGGCCGAGCGGATCACCCTCGATGCCCGCGCGCACGCCGAGCAGTTGACGCCCAATGTGGTTGCCGCCGTTGCCGATGCCGGTATCACGTTCGCCGACCTGGAAGCCGTGGTCGTCGGCTGCGGGCCGGGCCCCTTCACCGGGTTGCGGGTCGGCATGGCCACCGCAGCTGCGTACGGACAGGCGCTCGGCATCCCCGTGTACGGCGTGTGCAGCCTGGATGCGATCGCCCCGGCGACTCCCGGAGAACTGTTGGTGGTCACCGATGCCCGTCGCCGCGAGGTGTACTGGGCGCGGTACCGCGACGGCGTGCGGGTCGACGGACCGGCGGTGAGCGCCGCGGCCGACGTCGAGCCCGGGTCGGGTTCGGTGGCCGGCCCGGCCGCGCAGGCCGCACTGTTCCCGTTGCCTTCGCTCGACGTCGAGTACCCCACCGTGACCGGCCTCGTGACCGCCGCCGACTGGGACCAGCCGCCCGCCGCGCTGGTGCCGCTGTACCTGCGCCGACCCGACGCGAAAACCCTTGCCGAGCGGGGACTCTCGTGACCATCGAGTACGGTCCCCTGACGGTCGGCGACGCCGACCGGTGCGGCGAGTTGGAGGCGATCCTGTTCCCGGGCGACGACCCGTGGCCGGCCGTCGCCTTCATCCGCGAGCTCGACTCGGAGCACAACCACTACGTCGCCGCACGCGACGGCAGGCTTCTGGTGGGGTACGCCGGCATCAGCCGGCTGGGCCGTAAACCGCCGTTCGAGTACGAGGTGCACACCATCGGCGTCGATCCTGCGTACCAGGGCCAGGGCATCGGCCGCGAGCTGCTGGACCGGCTGTTGGCCATTGCCGACGGCGGCACCGTGTTCCTCGAGGTGCGCACCGACAACGAGCCGGCAATCGGCCTGTACGAGAGCGTCGGGTTCGTGAAAATGGGTGTGCGCAAGCGGTATTACCGGATCAGTGGCGCGGACGCGTACACCATGCGACGGGACGCGCAGGTGAGCAGCGTGTCAGGCGACGCGGACGTGAGGAGCGAGTCAGGCTCATGACAATCATCTTGGCAATCGAAAGTTCCTGTGACGAAACAGGTGTCGGCATCTGCGAATTGGCGGACGACGGCACCGTGACGCTCTTGGCCGACGAGGTCGCCTCCAGCGTCGACGAGCACACGCGTTACGGCGGCGTGGTCCCCGAGATCGCCTCGCGTGCGCACCTGGAATCGCTGGGGCCCACCATGAATCGCGCCCTGGCGGCCGCCGGCATCGAGCGGCCCGACGTTGTCGCCGCGACCATCGGGCCCGGCCTGGCCGGTGCACTGTTGGTGGGTGTGGCTGCGGCCAAGGCCTATTCGGCGGCGTGGGGTGTGCCGTTCTACGGCGTCAACCACCTGGGTGGGCATCTGGCCGCCGACGTCTACGACCACGGCCCGCTGCCCGAGAGCGTCGGTCTGCTGGTGTCGGGTGGTCATACGCACCTGCTGCACGTGCGATCCCTGGGTGAGCCGATCGAGGAACTCGGCAGCACCGTTGACGACGCGGCGGGCGAGGCCTACGACAAGGTGGCCCGGCTGCTCGGGCTCGGCTATCCCGGTGGCCGCGTGCTCGACGAGCTGGCCCGCCAAGGCGATCGGAACGCCATCGTGTTCCCGCGCGGCATGACCGGCCCGCGAGATGATCCGTACGCCTTCAGCTTCTCCGGCCTCAAGACCGCCGTCGCCCGCCACATGGAGAAGCACCCGGACGCGTCGCACGCCGACGTTGCCGCCGGTTTCCAGGAAGCCGTCGCGGATGTGTTGACCCGCAAGGCCGTTCGTGCGGCCACCGACCTGGGCGTGTCCACGCTGCTGATCGCCGGGGGAGTGGCCGCCAATTCGCGGCTGCGGGAGCTGGCCGAAGAACGTTGCGCCGAGGCCGGTTTGACGCTGCGGGTGCCCCGGCCACGACTGTGTACCGACAACGGGGCCATGATCGCCTCGTTCGCCGCGCACCTGATCGCGGCGGGAGCCAAACCGTCGCGCCTCGACGTGCCGAGCGACCCGGGGCTGCCGGTGGTGAAAGGCCAGATCGCGTGAGCCTGCAGGACGCCGCGGACAAACTGGAGATCACGGAGCTGCTGTACCGGTACGCCGAACTGATCGACGCCGGCGACTTCGACGGCGTGGGAGAACTGCTGGGGCGCGGGAACTTCATGGGCGTTGCCGGCGCCGAGGCCATCGCGGCGCTGTTCGCCGAGACCACCCGCCGTTTCCCCGATCACGGGAACACCCCGCGCACCCGGCATCTGGTGCTCAACCCGATCGTCGAACTCGACGGCGACACCGCTCACGCGCGGTCGACGTTCTGCGTGGTGCAGCAGACCGAAACGGTACCGCTGCAACCCATCGTGGTGGGCCGGTACGCCGATACGTTCGCGCGCGACGACGCCGGTTGGTACTTCACCGAACGTGTCGCGGATGTGCAGATGGTCGGCAACGTATCCGACCACCTGAACATCGCGCTGTAGCCGTTACGCGTCGTTCGCAGCCGGGGAGAGCGGGATGAGGGGCAGTCGCAGCGCCCCCGGAGCGCCTTCCGGCACAACGGGTTTGATCGGCGCGACGGCGTCCACCCGCCGGTAGGGCTGGCCCTGCTCGGGACGCAGGTCGTCCTCGCCCTTGTTGGGCCACATCGCCGCCGCACGTTCGGCCTGGGCCGCGATGGTCAGCGACGGGTTCACGCCCAGGTTCGCCGAGACCGCCGACCCGTCAACGACACTCAGCGTCGGGTAGCCGTAGACGCGGTGGTACGGATCGATGACGGCGTGCTCGGCGTCCGAGCCGATGGCGCAACCGCCGAGGAAATGCGCGGTCATCGGGATGTTGAACAGCTCGCCCCAGGTGCCGGCCGTCACGCCGTCGATCTTCTCGGCGACCCGCCGGGTCGCGTCATTGCCGGCCGGGATCCACGTCGGGTTCGGCTGGCCGTGGCCCTGCTTGCTCGACAGGTGCCGGCCGCGCAGTCCCCGCTTGGTGAACGTGGTGATCGAGTTGTCCAGGTTCTGCATCACCAGCGAAATCACCGTGCGCTCACTCCAATTGCCCACCGTCAGGACCCGCAGCAGCGCGCGCGGATGCGTCACAGCCAGACCCAGCGCCTTCAGCCAGCGCGGCCACCGGCCGCCACCGTCGGTCATCACAGTCTGGAGGAGACCCATCGCGTTGGAGCCCTTGCCGTAGCGCACCGATTCGATGTGGGTGTCGCTGGTCGGATGGAACGACGACGTGATCGCCACGCCGCGGGTCAGGTCCAGCGCCGGGTCGACCTTGTATTTCATGGCGCCGACGATGGATTCGGAGTTGGTGCGGGTGAGCACGCCGAGTCGGTCCGATAGCCGGGGCAGGGTGCCGCTGTCCTTCATCTTGTGCAGCAGGTTCTGCGTGCCCCAGGTACCGGCCGCCAGGACGACGTGCCGCGCCGTGAAGGTCCGACGGTTCCTGCGCAGGGTCCGGCCGGTGCGCACGGTGTCGATCTCCCAGATGCCGCTCGGGCTCTGTCGCACCGAATCGACCGTTGTCAGCGGATGCACTGTGGCGCCGGCATTCTCGGCCAGGCCGAGATAGTTCTTCAGCAGCGTGTTCTTGGCGCCGTAGCGGCAGCCCGTCATGCAGCTGCCGCATTCGATGCACCCGGTGCGGTCCGGTCCGACGCCGCCGAAGAACGGATCGGGCACGGTCTTGCCGGGTTCACCGAAGAACACCCCGACCGGCGTCTGGACGAAAGTGTCGCCCACACCCATGTCCTCGGCGACCGCCTTCATGATCTCGTCGGCCGGGGTCATGCTCGGGTTGATCACCACGCCGAGCATGCGCCTGGCCTGGTCGTAGAACGGCGAGAGCTCGTCGGACCAGTCGGTGATGTGGGCCCACTGCGGGTCGTTGAAGAACGTCGCGGGCGGCTTGTAGAGCGTGTTGGCGTAGTTGAGCGACCCGCCACCGACGCCCGCCCCGGCCAAGATGACGACGTCGCGCAGCATGTGGATACGCTGAATGCCGTAGCAGCCCAGCTTGGGAGCCCAGACGAATTTCCGGACGTCCCAACTGGTTTTGGGGAACTGGTCGTCGGTGAACCGGCGGCCGGCCTCCAGAACGCCGACGCGATAGCCCTTCTCGGTCAGTCGCAGCGCGGTGACGCTGCCGCCGAATCCGGACCCGACGACGATCACGTCATAGTCGGTGTTGGACATGTGGCTCTCCTCAGTTGAAAAAGCTGGTTTCGTCGTCGACCATGTCCATGGCGATGCGCCGGGCTCGGATCGCGGCCCGGTCGGCCTTGACGTTGATGTCGCGCCGGAGGCCACCGGGTTCGTCGAGCCGCCGCTGGATCGTCTCCAGGATGGCCGCATCGCGAACGGCCCACTCGTGGAACATGATCCGCAGGTACTCGGTGACGGTGTCCTCGGCGCCGGCGTAGTTGCGTGCCATCTGCAGGAAGACGTGCGTCGAGCTCGGCGATTCGGGCGTGAACCCGTGAATCCGCAACAGCCCATAGGATTCGCCGTCGTCGATTTCGATGGCGTAGTGCTGCGTGTGCAGCGCGGGGGACACGAAGGTCCCCTCTTCGCGCCGGGTGGCCACCGACTCTTCGGGCAACCCGGTGATCGCCGACTCCCACGGCGCCAGCCGACTCGGGGGAGTGGACCGGGTGTAGGCCACCGAGCGTTCGGAGATCTCGACCTCGTTGAGCGGCGGCAGCTGCTGAATATCCGGCGGCACGACCTCGGGATGCGTGACGAACACATCGGTCAGGTCAAGGTAATGCTCATGCAGCAGAAGGTAATTCGCCTCGACACGCAGCACCTCGGTGGTGCTGGTCCAGCCGGAACCGTCCAGGTACCACGGCACGCGTGGCGGCGGGCGCAGAGCGGCGGCACGCGGTTCGCCGAGCCAGATCCAGACGAACGGCGCGGTCTCGACGACCGGGTACGCCGCCACCCGGGCACCGGGCGGCACGTTCTCCTGCGACGGCACGTCGGCCAGACAGCCGTCGGGCTCGTAGCTGAAGCCGTGATAGCCGCAGACCACGCGGTCGCCGTCCCGCCGGCCCTCCGACAGGGGATAGGCGCGGTGCACGCAGCGGTCCTCCAGGGCGACGACTTCACCGGACGCGCGGCGGTACAGGACCACGTGCTTGTCCAGCAGACGCCGGGCCAGCAGTCCCGCGCCGACCTCATCGCTGAGCGCGGCCACGTACCAGCAGTTCAACGGGTAGTTGGTTCTCATAGGTCGAGCACCAGCCTTTCGGACCGGGAGCGCGAGACGCAGATCATGATGGTTTTGTTCTCCGCCTTCTCCGAGTCGTTGAGCACGGAGTCGCGGTGATCGCCGATGCCGGCGATGATTTCGCATTCACAGGTGCCGCACACGCCTTCCATGCACGACCCCAGTACGTCCAGGCCCGCTTCTTCGGCGACGTCGTAGATCGTCTTGTCCGACGGCACGGTGAGGGTGATGCCGGAACGCTGGCATTCGATCTCGAACGTGTCGAGGGCGTCGGCCGGTTCCTCGATGGTCTTCGCCGAGAAGCGCTCGAGGTGCAGGCTGCCGTCGGGCCAGGCCTGGCAGCCCTTCTCGACCGCGTCGAGCAGGCCCTCGGGTCCACAGCAGTAGACCAACGTGTTGTCTTGCGGCGCCGCCAGCACCGCCGCCAGCTTGGTCCGGAAAGCGTCGCCGTGCTCGTCGCGCGCGCAGATGGTCACGCGGTCGCCGAAGCGTTCCAGCGCGTCCAGGTACGCCATCGACGAGCGGGCGCTGCCGCCGTAGATCAGCTGCCAGTCGGCGCCGGTGGCCTCGGCGGCCTCGATCATCGGGAGCATCGGCGTGATGCCGATACCGCCGGCGACGAACTGGTAGCGCGGCGAGTTCACGAGCGCGAAGTGGTTGCGCGGCCCGCGCACCCGGACGGTGGTGCCCTCGTGGAGCTTGTCGTGGACGTACTGCGAACCTCCACGGCTGTTCGGGTCGAGCAGGATGCCCACCTGCCACTCGGTGCGGCTGGCGGTGCTGCCGCACAGGGAGTACTGCCGTGTCAGCGACGGCGACATGACCAGGTCGATGTGAGCGCCGGGGGTCCACTCGGGCAGGTCCGCGCCGGAGGGGTCGGCGAGGGTCAGCGTGACGACACCGTCCGCTGACTGTTCGCGCCGGCGGACCTCGAGGTCGACCTCGACTTCCCGGTATGCAGCGTTACTCACAGTGCCCTCTGTTCTTCGCCCGAGCGGCTCATCGCCGTGCGACGGACGGGGATCGACTTGTACTGGTTGAGGAACAGCGCCCGCACGCGGGTCGGGTCGCCGTCCAGCGTGAGGTCGGGGAACCGGCGGACGGTCTCCTGAATCCACAGCTTCAGTTCGAGGCGCGCCAGGTTGGCGCCGAGGCAGAAGTGCTTGCCGCGGCCGCCGAAGGCCTGGTGCGTGTCCGCCAGCCCCTCGCGGGTGATGTCGAACTCGTGCGGGTTCTCGAAGACGGTCTCGTCCCGGTTGGACGCCAGGTACCACAGCAGTAACCGGTCGCCTTCTTTGATCTGCTTGCCGTGCAGCTCGAAGTCGGTGGTCGCGGCCCGGCCCATGAAGGCGAAGGCGGGCGCGTAACGGAGGCCCTCCTCGACGGTGGGTTCGAGCAGCTCCGGGTTCTCCTGCAGCAGGATCAGCTGATCCGGGTTCTGCATCAGGGCCAGCATCGTCGCGCTGTAGGTGGCGCGCGTCGAGTCGTTGCCGGCCGTCATGAGCAGGGTGAAGAACGTGGCCATCTCGAGTTCGGTGAGCTTCTCGCCGTCGATTTCGGCGTTCATCACCGCGGTGATCAGGTCGTCGCGCGGGTTGTCCCGGCGCTGAGCCATCTGCTCGCCCAGGTACGTGATGATCTCGCCGACGATGGCGCCGGCGTCGTCCCACTGCGTACGGATCTCCGGATCCTCGAACGCGCTGAACACGTTGGTCCAGTAGACGAGGCGCTCGTCGTCCTCCGCGGGCGTGCCGAGCATCGAGCCGATCACGCGGGCCGGCACGGGCCGCGCGACGTCGCGGACCAGGTCGAAGCTCTCGCGGTCGGCCACGCTGTCGAGGACGTCGTTGATGATCTGCTTGATGGCCTCTTCGTGGGCCGCGACGCGTTCGGGCGTGAACGCCTTGATGACGAGGGCCTTGAGCCGGTCGTGCCGGGGCGGGTCCATCGAAATCAGCTGCAGCCGCTGGACATCCAGCGGCACACCGATGTCGTCGACGTTGAAGATGCCGCGCTTCTCGGACGAGAACGTGCGATGGTCGCGGCTGACGGTGCGCACGTCGTCGAAGCGGGTGATGGACCAGAAGCCACCTTCGCCGGGGACGTTGCGCTGCGGGCTGTAATGCACCGGGTCCTCGCGTTGCAGTCGGGCGAACAGTTCGTACGGCGGACCGTCGTCCCACACCGCGGGGTCGGCAAGGTCGACGGCGGCGAGGTCCACTTCAGTTGCGGCGGCAGTGGTCACGTTGCCCTCCTGGTTGGTCTGATGTTTACGAAAGCTATTCACCGCGGCCGCCACGATCGACGTCTCGCGACGACCAACTCTCGGAGCGTTTACGGAGCGTCGTTGTCGTGCGGCGACAAAGCCCGATTTGCAGCAACTTCGGCGCCGCGTGATCTACGGTCGTTTCATGCCGGAACGACGCGTCGACGAGAGTGCCGTCGTCGCGCGCGCAGCCGAGGTGATCGGCGGGCTCGACGGCAAGTTGGGTGACATCACGCAGTCGATCCAGAAGATCCTCCTCACCGAGATCGCCGAGCTCAGCGAGGATGCGCAACTGATGGAATTGCAGGCGCACACGGTCGCGGCCAACGTCGAGACCGTCTTCGCGTCGATCCGCCACCGGATCCCGATCGAGGACGTCGTCCCGCCGACGGAGTCGCTCGAACACGCCAGGCGGATGGCGCAGCGCGGCGTTCCCGCAAATGCGGTGGTCCGCGCCTACCGGCTGGGCCACCAGGAAGTGATGAACTTCGTGCTCGACGAGATCGCGGACTCGGACATGGATCCGCGGTGGGGCCTCGAAGTTTTCAAGTACTTCCAGACCGTTGCGTTCGGCTACATCGACTGGATTTCGCAGCAGGTCCTCACCACCTACCAGCAGGAGTACGACCGGTGGGTGGAGAACCGAAACAGTATGCGGGCGCAGCGGGTTCGCGCCATTCTGACCACGGCCGGCGGTGACGTCGACGAGCTCACCGAGGAAATCCGCTACCCCCTGCAGCGCGTGCACCTGGCGCTGGCGCTGTGGTACCCCGATGACAACGGCGGCGACGAGCTCGTCCGCATGGAGCGTTTCGCCAACCACCTCGCCTCGTCGCTGGGCACCCACGAGCCGCCGCTGTTCTTGTCGGTCGACCACCTCACCGCGTGGGTCTGGCTGCCGCTGTCCGCGCACAGCGCCGAGGGTGCGTCGGACCGGATCCGGGAATTCGCCGCAACACAACAGGATTCGCCGTGGATCGCACTCGGTAATCCGTTGCCCGGCATCGAAGGGTTCCGGCGTTCGCATGAACAGGCGGTGGCCGCCCGCGCGGTGGCGGTGGTGTCCGGTTCAGTCGAACGACGCATCACCGCGGCGAGCGACCCAGGGCTGCCTGTCGCGACGCTGCTGGGCGACAATGTCGGAGCGGTCGGTGCGTGGGTGGCCGAAATCCTGGGCCCGCTCGCGAGCGACACCGAGAACGACGAACGGCTCCGCGAGACGTTGCGGGTGTTCCTGCGGACCGGCTCGAGTTTCAAAGCGGCCGCCGACGAAATGCATCTGCATTCGAATTCGATCAAGTACCGGGTGAACCGCGCGATCAGTCGCCGGGGCACGCCGATCGTCGACGACCGCATCGAGGTCGAGGTCGCATTGCTGCTGTGCCACTGGTTCGGTCAGGCCGTTCTGAACTGACAATTCGTCGCGGCGGGCCATTTGTGGACCGTCGACAACGCGTGCCCTGGGTGTGGTACGAACTTTGGCTGTTTGCGACGTAGTTCGCTTGCGCTGCCGTCAGTAGTTTTTGGATCACTGCGAAACGCATATCAGCGAGCCGGTCCTTTGGATAATTACTCGCACGGTCCGACGGAGGCGAATCATGGGCGACGATCCAAAATCCGACAAAGCGCGTGGCGCGTCGCCTTCCGACGATCGCGGTCAAGATCAAAATCAGAGCAGTAATCCCTTGGGCGCCTTGGTCGATCCGCTCACCAAGCTGGGTATCGACACCGCGCGCGACATCGCGGCCGCCGTGCAATCGACCCGGGCCGCCGCCGGGGACCTGCTGAAGGTCGTCAATATTCTGAGTCGGCTGCCCGGGCGCGAGACGCAACCGGCGCCGGCAGCGATCCCGTCGTCGCCGGAACCGGCCGATGACAGCGATATTGACGACGATGACGAAAATGCCGCTGCCGCAACCGCTGTGCTGCCCGTCGTGGCACCGGACGAATTGCCGGTCGAGAACCCGGGACTCTTCGGCGGCTTGAAGCGCGCCGCGGAGTCGGCGCTGAATCCTGCCGCTGTCCTCGGCGTTGCCGTCACACCGGTGCGCCGCGTGATGAGCTCCGGCGACACCGCCAAGAAGAAGTCCGAGCATCGCGACGGGGACAAGAAAGCCGCGAAGCACGACAGCGACGCCGAGCTACGCCATTGGGGCGACGAGCTGATTGCCAAGTCGCAGAAGCCGACACGTAAACAGGCGCACCGTCATCCGGCATTCGGCCAGATCCTCAGTGAGCTGGCACCGGACGAGGTTCGGATGCTGCGCTTCCTGGCCGTCGCGGGCACCCAGCCGTCCATCGACATCCGGACGAAGACGATGTTCCAGGTCGGCTCGGAGCGGCTCGTCAGCGGCGTGAACATGATCGCGGACATGGCCGGGTGCCGGTGGCCGGAGGCCGACCAACGTTATCTCGCGAACCTCAATCGTCTTGGCCTGGTGCGCTTTTCGTCCGAGCCGGTGGCGGACTACCGGCGCTACGCGCTGCTTGAGGTGCAACCACGCGCACTCGAGGTGACCGAGGCGATACCCAAGACCATCAGCGTGTACCGCAGCATCTATCTGTCGGAGTTCGGCCAACAGTTCTGCGAGGTCTGCATCGACACCGACGGCTACAACGCCGGGGGATGGGCCACTGATGAGCGCGGCGACAAGATCATCGGGAAAGGCCCACCCGATCCCGCCGCGCACAAACCCAAGCACTGATCCGACCCCCCGACAAGCCCAGGGATATTTCATGACAACGCTCGCCGCCGGGCCCTTTCTTGATTGGGAGGAGCTCACCGGACAATCGAAATTCGTCGTCGACATCATCAGCGTGCCGATCTTCAGCGCGATCGCCGGCTTGATCACCAACTGGACCGGCGTCATCATGTTGTTCGCGCCCGTCCGGTTCACCGGCTTCTATGTGCCGGGCCTGAAACGGATATTTCCCTTTCTGCCCCGCAAGGTCCAGATTCTGCCCACCTTCGCGCCCAACGGAATTCTGGGTTTCCAGGGATTCATTCCGTGTCGCGCCGAGAAGATGGCCAGCCTCATCGTCGACACCTCCATAGCCCGGATCGGCAAGATCTCGGACTTCTACGAACAACTCAATCCAGACAAACTCGCGAAAGCCATTGCGGTGGCGGCCAGGCCGGATATCGGCCGGCTGACCACCGAGATCATCGAGGCCCGGCATCCGCAGATGTGGCGGTCGCTGCCCCAGCCGTTGAAGGACGAGGTGCTGCAGACCGTCGACGCCGAGTTGCCGACCATCTCCAAGCGGGCCTTCGCCAAGATCGGCGAGAACATCGACCAGCTGCTCAACGTCAAGCTGATGACCGTCAACTTCCTGCGCCGCAACCCGGAAGTGTTGCGGGACATCATCAAAGGCATGGCGGTGCCCGAACTGCGCTTCATGGTGCGCATCGGCGCGCTGGGCTTCCCGTTCGGTGTGCTGCTCGCGCTGTGGCTGTCGCTGATCTACTACTCCAGCGATGAGGCGCGCGAACACGCCGCGGCCCATGGCGGTTTCGCGATTCACCTGCCGGGGTTCCTCGACTCGATCCTGCACTTCCTGCCGACCTGGCTGTGGGTGCTCGGCGGCGCCGCCGTGATCGGCATCGTCGTCAACATCATCGCGATCAAGGTGGTGTTCGAGCCCGGCGAGCCGCAGCCCCGTTACAAATACCTTTGGAAACAAGGGCTTTTCGCGAAGCGGCAGCACCAGGCCGCCCACGAACTCGCGACGATGCTGTCGCTACAGGTCCTGACGGTCAAGAACTTCGCGCACGAACTGCTCAACGGCGCCAGCGCGGACAAGACCCGCGCGCTGATCCAGTCCGCGGTCGGTGAAGAAGCCGAGCGCATCCTGGGCCCGTATCTGGTCGTCGCCCGCAACTCGTTCGGCGTCGTGGATGTCGAAGGGCTGCAACGCGGAGCGGGCGACAAGCTGGTCGATTTCGCGCCGAGCGTCCTCTACGACCCCGGGTTCAACAAGACGCAGGCCAAGAAGATCGAGACGTTCGCGACCGAGAAGTTCCGGGCGCTGCCACCCGACAAATTCGGCGAGATGCTGTACTCGGCCATCGAGCAGGACGCCTGGCTGCTGTACGCCCACGGTGGGCTCCTGGGCATCCTCGTCGGCGCCGTCCACATCCTCGTCTTCGGTGCCTGACACCCCGATCGAAAGGGCCGCTATGGCGTCCTATTCCAGAATCGTCGTCGGCACCGACGGGTCCGACGAGGCGACCGACGCGGTCACCGTCGCCGGCGTGGTGGCGGCCGGCCTCGGTGCGCCGGTCACCATCGTCACCGCGTGGAAGCCCAGCGTTTCGGTTCCCGGCGGCCGGGAGCGGCCGTGGGCCGATCTGACGGCCGAGGGCGCCGACGTCGATCTGACCGCGCTGGGCGTCACGACGATCGACAAGGTTCCGGTTAAAGGCAGTGCGTTCGACGCCCTCGTCGACGCCGCGGCGCAGGCCGAGCGGCCGCTGATCGTGGTCGGGGCCGCGGGGCTCGGCCACACGTCCAGCCGGCTGTGGGGGAGTACCTCGAACGAACTGTCGCACCACAGCCCCGTCGACGTGCTGTTCGTGCGTAAGCCGCTCGCAGCGGTGCAGACGATCGCCCTGGCCACCGACGGCTCCGACACCTCGGTGCGTGCGGTGCGTGCCGGGTACGACCTGGCGGCCGCACTCGGCGCCCGGCCGATCCTGGTCACCGTTGCCGGCGATACCGCCACGGCCGAGGAGACGCTGAACGACGTCGAAAGCCGGCTGGGAATCACCGGCTCACTGGAGCGGCTCGCGCTGGCCGGCGACCCCGCCGACGTGCTCGCAGCCGCCGAATATGACGTCATCGTGATCGGAAACCGCGGCATGGCGGGTTTCGCCCGGGTCCTCGGGTCGACGGCCAACACCATCACTCATCGGGCGACGTCCAACCTGCTCCTGGTCAACACTTCGCCGGCCGCTGAGTAGGGCGCTGTTTCCGCCGACAGCGAGTTCGTCGAATCCGGCACTGCCCCACCCTTGAGCGCTAGCACTCGCGTGTATAGAGTGCTAGGTGGCACGCGGCCAACCGCGCTCCGGCACCCGCGACGACGGTGTGCGGTCAGGACGCTTGCCGAACAACCTGGCATCCGGGGATTGGCCCTGGATCGACATACCAACCAAGTGGAGGGCTTCCATCGTGGCAGTCAACATCAAGCCACTCGAGGACAAGATCCTCGTTCAGGCCAACGAGGCCGAGACCACGACCGCTTCCGGTCTGGTCATCCCTGACACCGCCAAGGAAAAGCCGCAGGAAGGCACCGTCGTCGCAGTTGGCCCCGGCCGCTGGGATGAGGACGGCGAGAAGCGGATCCCCCTGGACGTTGCCGAGGGCGACACCGTCATCTACAGCAAGTACGGCGGCACCGAGATCAAGTACAACGGCGAGGAGTACCTGATCCTGTCGGCCCGCGACGTGCTGGCTGTCGTCTCCAAGTAAGCATTCGTGTCCCGCCCCGGTCGTCCCCGCATGTCTGTGCGGGTGATGTCCGGGGCGGTATGCGTCTCAGCGAAAGGCTCTTATGAGCAAGCAGATTGAATTCAACGAAGCTGCGCGCCGGGCCATGGAAGCCGGTGTCGACAAGCTCGCTGACGCGGTTCGCGTCACCATCGGCCCGCGTGGCCGCAACGTCGTGCTGGCCAAGGCCTTCGGTGGCCCGCAGGTCACCAACGACGGCGTCACCATCGCCCGCGACATCGACCTGGAAGACCCGTTCGAGAACCTGGGCGCCCAGCTGGTCAAGTCCGTCGCGACCAAGACCAACGACGTTGCCGGCGACGGCACAACCACCGCCACCGTGCTGGCCCAGGCCATCGTGAAGGCCGGCCTGCGCAACGTCGCGGCCGGTGCCAACCCGATCGCGCTCGGCGCGGGCATCTCGAAGGCCGCCGACGCGGTGTCCGAGGCCCTGCTGGCCGCGGCCAAGCCGGTGTCGGACAAGACCGCCATCGCCCAGGTTGCGACCGTTTCGTCGCGCGACGAACTGATCGGTGAGCTGGTCGGTGAGGCGATGACCCGCGTCGGTGCCGACGGCGTCGTCACCGTCGAGGAGTCCTCCACCCTCAACACCGAACTCGAGGTGACCGAGGGCGTCGGCTTCGACAAGGGCTTCCTGTCGGCGTACTTCGTCACCGACTTCGACTCGCAGGAAGCCGTCCTCGAGGACGCGCTGGTGCTGCTGCACCGCGACAAGATCAGCTCGCTGCCCGACCTGCTGCCGCTGCTGGAGAAGGTTGCCCAGGCCGGCAAGCCGCTGCTGATCGTCGCCGAGGACATCGAGGGCGAGGCCCTGTCGACCCTGGTCGTCAACGCCATCCGCAAGACCCTCAAGGCCGTCGCGGTCAAGGCGCCGTTCTTCGGTGACCGTCGCAAGGCGTTCCTGGAGGACCTCGCCGTCGTCACCGGTGGCCAGGTCGTCAACCCCGATGTGGGCCTGACGCTCCGTGAGGCGGGCCTCGACGTGCTGGGCACCGCCCGTCGCGTCGTCGTCACCAAGGACAGCACCGTGATCGTCGACGGTGGCGGCACCGCGGAGGCCATCGACGGTCGCAAGGCGCAGCTGCGCAGCGAGATCGAGGCCTCGGACTCGGATTGGGACCGCGAGAAGCTCGAAGAGCGCCTCGCCAAGCTGGCCGGCGGCGTGGCCGTCATCAAGGTCGGCGCGGCCACCGAGACCGACCTGAAGAAGCGCAAGGAAGCCGTCGAGGACGCCGTCGCCGCCGCCAAGGCCGCGGTGGAAGAGGGCATCGTCACCGGTGGTGGCGCCGCTCTGGTCCAGGCTCGTGCCGCGCTGGAGGGCCTGCGTGGCTCGCTGACCGGCGACGAGCTGATCGGCCTCGAGGTCTTCTCCTCGGCGCTGTCGGCCCCGCTGTACTGGATCGCCACCAACGCCGGCCTCGACGGCCCCGTCGTGGTGAACAAGGTGGCCGAGCTGCCCACCGGCCACGGCTTCAACGCCGCCACCCTGACCTACGGTGACCTGCTGGCCGACGGTGTCGTCGACCCGGCCAAGGTGACCCGGTCCGCGGTGCTCAACGCCGCGTCGGTGGCCCGGATGATCCTGACGACCGAGACGGCCGTCGTGGACAAGCCGGCCGAGGAAGCCGATCACGGGCACGGCCACCACGGCCACGCCCACTAGGTAGTTGCAACGAAACGCCCCCGGTCCTGTTGGGCCGGGGGTGTTCTCGTTGGACGGTGGTCCTCGCCGGGGCGGTGGCTGTTTCGGGGATTTTCGTGTCCGTGATTGTCGGTCTGCTAGCGGACACTGTTGTCACCCAACAGGAGGGGTCTGTATGCCAACCAACCTCTGGACGCCCACAGCCGACCTCGACCGCCTTAATGAGGACTTCGACTTCGAGTTTGATCGACTTTGCAAGGAATCTGACGAATCGTCGGTAGCCCACCGGTCGGCGCTGCATGGCTGTGTCTCGGCCATCTACAGTATGCGCGAGTATCGGAAGGCGACGTATACGAACAATCGGGCGTACCACGGTGCACTCGATACTGAGGCCGTTAACAGCGCGGTCCCCGAGGGGGTAGTCACCGCACGTGGCAAGTTGGTACACGTTGCGGTTCGTTGCCCGAGACCACAAACTGTGGGCTTGTACCCAAGCGCCGAGACTTTCCCGGGTCCTGACACTTTTCCCGGTGCATACCTCCAGTGGCGCAACGTATCCGACCCGCTAGTAGTCGGTGCAGGCTTCAGCGCACGTGAGCTTGGCAGCTACGGCGCTATCGCGGGGAAAGCGGTATTTGAGACTTTGCGGCAGGCCAGAGACTTCTTCTCCGGACGGTAATCGCGTCGTCTCTTCGGCTGGCCGTTTGGTGTTGCGTCAATTAGGTTCGCGGAAGCCGACTGCTCACTGTGCGCTTGCTGCTAGCGTCCGGATTGTGACTGCGTCTCCGCGTTCCCCGGGGTGGTATTCAGACCCGTCTGATCCCAACGGAAAGCGTTATTGGAACGGGGCCGAATGGAGCGTGCCGACCGCTCCGGGGGCACCCCCTCCGGCGAGCGCGGCCAACAGCAAGAGTGCTGCCGTCGCAGCGGCTGTATGTGTACTTGCCGCTGTGGGGCTTGTGATGTCGATGCAGTCAGTGAGTTTGATGTCTGGCTCTGGCTTGGTATGGATGGGTGTCGCGCTCGTGGCCGGCAGCGTGGCCGTCGCGTTCATCATGGGCGCTCCCAAGTGGGCACGTGTCGGCGCGGCTGTGGTACTCGTGTTGGCGCTCTCCAACGGTTTCTACATCGAGAACCAAATGGACAAGAAGCGCAACGAGATCACGCACATGTTCGACAAATAGGCCGCTGCATGACGGCGTGAATTGAAGTAAGTCCACGCCTCCAACGCGCACCCGTGCTGCCGGAATGAGGAAACGGAGCCGAGCGTTATGGGCCCGCTTGCCACTTGTTGCCCGATCCATTGGCGTCGCTGACGCACACGAGTGGGACACCGTCGCCGGTTTGAGCCGCCGTGCTCGGCGAGCAGTCCGCGCCGATCGTACGAGTGCCCACTAGCGGAGCTGACGAGACCCACATCCCTGGCCCGTTCGGCGGTCTGTAGATGCACGCTTGCGTTTCGCCGCCGGGCGTTGTCCTGAATATAAAGCGGTCGTAGTTGGTGCACCCATCGCCGGCTGGCTTTGTCTGGGGATTAGACGGGCCGGACGAGGTCGCTGTCTCGCACGCGACACCGTCGCCGTCCCGGTCGAGTTTTCGGCTGTAACCTGGCTCGCCGACGTACAACGGTGCGGCGCCAGCGCTAATCGCCTCGGCACAGCTCCCGAATGAAACTCCTGAAGCGATAGGGGCAGGTGTCAGGACCGCCACAGTTGCTGTGGTGGCAGCGAAAATCATCGACTGTCGCGTGCCGAAACGTATCGATCGATTAATCATCCGTCGTCAGTCGCCCAGTGCCGTCTGTGTTCCTGCGAATGCGAGGTGGTGAAGCTCGGCAACATCAACGGTGGTCGAATCTGCTGGAATATCAAATGAGTGGGTCGGCGAAGACGTGGTCACGCTGACGCACGCTATCAGTGCGTGCACAGCTGATACTCGGATAATCGTCAGAAATTGCTGGTTCGAGCGACCGCTGCCGCCACCAACAAGTGGCCAGGCCCGCGCAGAACCTTTGCGACCAAAGTTGGTGCGACCGAAACGCCCCGGCCCTGTTTGGCCGGGGCGTTTTCGTGAGGCGATGGCCGACGTCGGGGTGTCACCCGAAGATAAGTTGCCTCTGCCCGCGGGCGGCAACATGGTCGTACGCGAAACCCGCCCATACCGAACGCATTTCACGTCCGAGGTTCTCGTCGACGGTGCGTGGCTCGGGGCCGAGCATCGGCGCGTCCGTCCATGCGCCTACTGCGCCAAGGAGGAGCGGCAGCTCGATGCAATGGCAGGCGCCGAGAGGCGCCCGCGGTGGTGCCCAGTCGACGCGGAAAGTCGCTGCGTGTCCACCTGCGCGCTCCCAGCTGCGGGCGAGATCGATTGCCGGCCTGCCGAACTCGGTGCGCGTCATGTTGCGTCCGATCAGCGTCGTGAGCGCGGCACCGAGCGGTCCGAGCCGCTGGACATGCTCGCCGCGGGGATCCATCGACACAAAGGGCCGGCCGTCGTCACGGGTGTAGCCGACCAGGATCTCGACACGCCTAGCCGCGTCGGCGATCTGCGACTCGAATTGTTCGGCGGAGACCAGCGGTGCGTGACCGAGAATCGGTGCGTAGGCCATCATGGCGACCCGCCCGAACGGCTGAGCGGCTGTCAACGCGGCAACCTGTGCAGCGAGCAGCTGCTCAATGTCGGCTTCCATGGCCGGCACGCCCGCCAACGACACCAGCGCGGCCTTGCGCATCGCGGCGGCCATCGCCGAGCGCTCGCGCGGCAGGCCGAGCGGTGCGCTCTGCAGGATGGCCCGGGTGAAGAGTCCCGCTGTCTCCGGGCACAGCATCAGCGACATCACAGAATCTCCGCCAGCGGGAGGAATTGTCAATACCTGTGGATCGGCTTGTTTCAGGCGACCTCCGTTCCAGTTGATTCGGTCGGTGCCGAGTCCG